>NZ_AEXS01000098.1:0-1155 GCF_000204455.1 Paenibacillus sp. HGF5
CGGGTCGGTGCGAAGGGAGCTTTCAATTCGGGTTCCGATTCGGCCCAGGGGTATCTTACATTCGTATATTGCGGATAGTCATAGCCTTGAAGCTGCCAATGGGAAGGGACGGGAAGATCGGCCCAGCTCCCGGAATCGTAATCGGCCTCGTAGAAATTTTGAATGCGCTCTTCAGGCGTTTTGGCGAAAGCGAATTTCCAGGTCCCGTTCAAGGACTGATACCAGGGGGACATGGCGTAGTTAAGGCTCAGCGCCTCGGACTCCGTCGGGAAATTCATCATGTAAGCATGGGCCTTGTGCCGGTTCAACTGAAAAATATTCGGATTATTATTCCATTCGGGATAACCGTTTGCAGGTGCCTGGTAAATGAATTTGGTACGCAATGTGCTCAGCTCCTCCTAGATTATGGTTTCCTTCTACTGACAGTATAGAGGTTAATTCCGCCCAAGAGTATAAGGAAGTTGCGCTATTTCTATCAAACGATCAACAAAATAGCGAAATTTCGATCATTGGATGGTCCATTGAATATCTTGCTGCCAGGGAAGCCGCCAGTTATGTCCGGCGCCATCAACATGACCAATATTACATTTACATGGAATAACGTTTATGAAATAATGGTTAGTAAATGATCATTCACTAACGATGGGAGGAACGCGCATGGTAAGACCTCGCGAATTTCAAGACGAGGTGATCTTCCACGGTGTCTACCGGGCACTATGCAAAAAAGGGTACGGCCAGTTAGCCTTAACCGACATCACGCATGAAATGAACATCTCGCCGGCAGCCTTAATGAAGCGATTCGGCTCGAAGAAGAATCTGCTCCTGGCCTACAGCGATTATGTCATTCAATTAACCAAGCAAGCTTTCCATGATGCGAGTTTGTCCGGCCAATCCCAAATCGAGGCGCTTAAGACGGTGTTCAGGGACGCCGTCTCGCATATGAAGGATCCTGTGGAATTGGCCAACCACACCTCCTTCTATCTGGAGGGGACGAATGATCCGGATTTGTTGGAGAAGACCCGGTACCGGCTGCAGCTCATCGATGAGTTTACCCGAAAGATGCTGGATCAAGCGATCACGAACAACGAGATCGTGCCATGTGACGTGGCACGGGTCAGCCGGGTGCTGCAAGCTGCGATCAGCGGCGCCATGCTG
>NZ_AEXS01000097.1:0-97324 GCF_000204455.1 Paenibacillus sp. HGF5
TTCGAGCCTCATTGTCACGACGCTAAATCATGATTCCGAAGTCAAGGCCCTGTGCAGCAAATACGACAAAAAAGCATTCGTTATTGGTGCGAATGCGGAAACGTCGGTCCTGCTTGATATTGCCCGGCTGACACCGGGCAGCCATCTCAGTTTTGTCTGCCTGGGGAAGGCAGGTGCGCAGTGGATGGCCGGCCGTGTTCAAGAAGCTGGTATCGATGGGGTTCGGGCCAGCCTGGCCGGCCTGGATCATCGGGAAGACCTGCTGCAGCGGATCGAGCAATCCGATCAGGTTTATGCCTCTGATGCCGTATATGAAAAGGTTCGATCGTTAGCTCCCGGCAAGGTGAAGCTGTTTCCCATGGCGCTGGAGAAGAGCAGTGTGAACATGCTAAGAGACATGATCTGAAGCCCATAGGAAAAAACGCCCACTGTTTTAAACAGGGGCGTTTTCACTTTGGAATATGTCCATCCATCCGCGACGGATGTCCCACACTTTGGCTGCCGACAGCCCTCAAACGAGGAGTCAATTGCTGTTACCCTCGACATCCGACCGCTGACCCAAGTGTCATTTCCGAGAATTCAGCAGGTCAAGCAGTCGATTTACCCCGACCACCTGGATCAAGCAGCCATATAAACCCATATGATTTCGAAACGTCAATTCGTAATTGGCAGCTTCGCAATAAAAATGCTGCCTCACCCGTTCATGTGAGACAGCATGGTCTTTAAATGAAATGTTCGTTGCCCCTCAAGCCAGCTTACCGGAAATCCGGTTAATGGTCTCTTCGTCCGAAACCACATACAGCCTCGCATCCCGCGGAATCGGCAAATCGAGCTTGCGGTTGATGCTGAGGTCACTGCGATCGGAGATCAGCGTCGCTCCTTGCCGCAGCAGATCCTGAAATGCATCCCCGTAGGTCTTCCATGCGGAGTTTAATGCCACTTCGTAAATATCGTCGCCGTGCTGGCGGCTGAGCAGCTGCATCAGCACATCCGAGTTTCCTTCCTGCAGCGCTGCCCGCACCGCCAATCGGGAAACGGCATCGTGCGAGAGGACAAACTCGTTTACTTGATTGTGGCGGAAATTCTGCACATGCTTCTCCTGCATGATCTCCACCGTGGTATGTACGTCCGGCGCAATCCGCTCGATGCTGGAAACAATCAGGAGCGACTTGCCGTCCACCAGCGCCGATTCGTCGATCCGGGCGTCCGCGAAGACAATGGCGGACTTGGCCTCCAAAATGTTGGCTCTCATCAGCACGTCATCCGATGCAGGATCGCCGCTTACAAAATGCACCTGTTCGAGATGCTCCACGGGATGCCGGCTGGAATCGTCGATGACCACGATCTCGGACTGCGGCGAATACGACAGAATCTCGTCGATCGCGGACATCGCTTTTTTGCTCCAATTGATAATGATGACATGGCCGCTGCCCTTAAAGTTCAACCTGCCCGCTCCTCTCTGCCGCTGCATGCTTCCAAACGATTCGATCACTTTACCGATCACTAAACTGAGCAGTCCGATACCGAAGATATAGATGAATATCGTTAATATCTTGCCCGGCACGGTAGCTGCATAATAATCGCCATAACCAACGGTGGCCATCGTGGTAAGCACCCAGTAAAGGGCGTTAAACCAATGGTGAAACGTTTCCGGCTCCAGCAGGAATGCCAGGGTCGAGCAAAGCACCACAAACAGCACCACGATCACGCTGATCGTTGTTTTACGCAGACGCATCATTTTCAAAGATAATCTCAGAAAAAAAGTGCACGCTCCTGCTCCTCTCCCCATTGGTGCAAATCGGCCTAAATGATCAGGCTGCTGATCGCAAAGGCTGTGCCGATGAACACCATGGCCAGCAGGATGCCGATCGCTACGTTGCCCTTTTGCAGGTGCTCGGAAATTCGAAGACCCGGCGTCGCCAGCTCGAATACCCAATAGGCAACGATCAAGCATACATATCCAACGGCAAACCACAGTATCATATGCCATATCGATGAATTCGTATATGCCGATATGCCCAAAATAATAGCTGTTGCCATAAACTTGCCGCCAAATGCCAGACCAACCGCGACATTGCCTTTTTTCAGCTCTTCCATGTCGTTAAACCGGGTCATCCAGCTGAAAATCAGCATGCCCAGCAATTGAAGCACGATAATACAGATCACACTTATAACAATATTAATGACGACCGTCAATCCGCCCACCCCCGAAATTTTGCATAGGCCAAGTCGTAATCGGCGAAATCATGCACTTCCTCCAATACAACATCAACCGTGTCCTTCTTCTCCAATGCGGCATAACGCTTCTCGTCGATCGGCTGCTTGATCCGGTTGCCCGTCGGCAGCTCAACAACGGCAAAATGCCTGGTGTCTTTTTTGTACGTTGTTTTATATACCCCAACCAGCTTCACGTCGGTTTTGACGGTCACTTTCAGGTTGGCCAAATCCGATTCCGCCGTCTTTTTATCCTTGAACGACTTAATGGTCTGCCAGGACGATAACCGGATATCGTTGCGCTGATTCGCATCCGTGGTCAGCTCGGCGTCCATGAATTGCAGCGTCCAAACTTTGTCCCCTGTAGCATAGTTGTTATCGTTAGGCAGGAGCTCGTTATCCGGCAGGACGGTCATGTCGCCGCCAATCAAATCGCCGACGGTCCCTTCAATGATGCGATAGTCCCAAGGCACGCGACTAGAGGTTGAAGATACTTCCTCCGATCCGGTATGGAACACGGTGGAGCTGCCGCCGGAGCATGCGCTCAGCGCTAAAACCATAAGGGATAAGATAAGCACCGCCAGGACGACCGGAGGTTTCCTCTTTCCCTTCGGAGCACCGCTTTGCTGCCTTTTCTCTTGTTTCAACTGCATTTATTTCACTCCCATTGCGATAAAATGGCTCGAATTGCCCGTAATCAAACCGCCCGCCCGTCCCAGCAATCCGCATGGGATACCATTAAGGACGAACAACCCCGTCAGCAAATGAAATTCCCCTTCCGCCGTCTCGACGCGAGCCAGCTCGGCCCTCCTCTGATAGACCGTCGGAAACATGACGCTAGTATCATATCCGTCCTGATCCTCTACCTCGAGCTGTCCTGTCTGGTCGTACAGTTTGACAGAACCACCCTCTCGGCCGAACATCGACTTCGATACGAAATTGCCGGAGAACACCGGTTTGTTGTATGTCGGCAGCATATATTTAACGATCGCTTCGCGTTCTTGCTCATCGAACAATAGGCCCAGCTCATACATGCCCCACATGGCGGCCAGCAAGCCTTTGGACTGCAGCAGAATGCTGTGCGGCGAGTTGAACAGCTGGAGTCGCCCCGTCTCGATGGCATAGGCAAGCGCATCTCCGCCATCATCGACGGACATCCATTCCTTCGGATAAAGAGCAAACATCCGGTGAATCTCCCGGCCTTCGCCGTCCTTCAGCATGCCTTCGTCCACCCATAGATCCAGACAATCCACCAGCTTGATATCCAGCCCGCTGTGCCGGACCAATGCTTCAATCGTGCCGGAGTCCTCCAGATGCTCGCCGTAAGCAATGCATGCGGCCGTATCCGGACGCTCTGCCGCCCATGCTTGTGCCACCAGCTCTTGCATCCGCTCATTGGGAGAATAGACGCCGGCCTGAGCGCACATCCACGGCGTTGCAATGGAAGCCTCAACATACCCTGTGGGTGTGTCCGCATTCAGCTCCAGCAGCTTGATGCTGCCGTCATGGGCAATCGCAAAGTCAAATCTGGCATACCGGCTGATCAACCCTTCCTCCGGCAGCGGACATTCGTCCAGCATCTGCCATAGAATCGGCGGAATGCCGATCAAGCTGTAAATATGATGGTTGCGATGGACGTAACGTACGGTTTTGTCCAGCGTCGCCCACAGTACCGCAGCGGCTTCTTCCAGCTCGCGATAGGTCTCTTGACGTATAGTGACGATTTGATCTATCCAGTAGGCTTCCCCTTCCAAATTCGCCCAGGTAAAGCCAAGCTCTGCGAGCTCCGATACCCGCCCATTCCGATTGGGGTCAGGCTGTCCCGAAACGGTAAACACGCTTTGGCGGCTCATCCGCCAAAACCGCCGGATCTGGAGCTGGATTTCGAACCCGAGGAACTGAAGCCGCTGGAATTGCCGCCAATGCCGCCGGACTTGGACGATGTGGAGCGGCGCGTTATCGTTCCTGAAGAGGACGTTGAGGTCTTGGGACGGACATTGGAGTTCACCACCGGTTTGTTCTGGAACGTACCGCTCGAATACGTGCGGGGTTTGTAAGGCTTGCCGTTATTCGCGTAATATCCGCGATGATTGTTGTACCATCCGCTGGAGGAATAGTAGGAGCCGTTGTTGAACAGCATGTGGTAGAGCAGCAGATCATCCCAGCCGAAACCGGAATTGTAGCCGCCATAGTTATTGATTACCGTCGTTCCCCCGCCTGATCCTGCAGATGCTCCTTCCGCCGGCTCTTCCTCGAATTCTTCTGCGCTAGGGAACGGGATGTTCCAGTCCACGTTCTTGTCAAAATACTTCTTTACTTCTTCCGTCGACCAGGATACCAGCTGCGGCTCTTCGGATGAGGTAACCGCTTCCGAAGCGAGATCCTTCGCTGCCGCGCCCGACACCAAAAACGCATTCGCCAACAAGGCGATGCCGAGCGAGCTTGACAAGACTCGAATCGGTTTGCCTTCCGGCGTCAGCCATTTGGAAGCGGGCTGGTCTTTTTTGTCTTTTTCATTACTCAAGATGATGTCTCCTTTCGGACAGAATTAATCGTTCCGCATCGGAACGAGCAGAAGCTCCAGTTTGCCCGTGTCCACGTTTAATCTGCCTTCGATCGTTTCATATTCCCTGCCGCCCGCGACGATATAATTCACGTGCTCCAGCGCAGCGACCATGTTCATCGTCCATGCCCGCTCTTCAATCTGCACCAGCTCACCGTCCGGTCTTTTTTCAAACAAATAACGTTCATTCCATAATCCATGATGACAACCCCTTCCATCTAAAGCAGTGAGTATTGTTACGCATTATATTGGGAATCGTTTCAAAAATCTATGATGGGCTCTCGGCGCGTGGACGAAAAATTTGCTGCAAAAAGACACAATCCATATAATAACATCGCTACTGATTATTTACACCTTCGAATTACCATTAAAAAACTCTTGAAAACGAACATTCTAGACGCGCAATGCCTGATTATTTACGTTTTATAAGGTGTAGCATCCATTTTCATGATCATCGTCTCTCTTGACATTATCACTAGTGTCATACTTTAGGATGGGTATCATCCCAAACCCAGAAAGGGGTTATACCGATGAATACAAATCCAAAGAGATTTTCTAATGTTAATCATCATGACGATGCGCAGTCGGACGGCTCTATCCTTGCTCCGGTAACCGTGATCGGATTAGGCGCCATGGGCTCCAAGCTGGCCCGAACCTTCGTGAACAGCGGATATGACACCACCGTCTGGAACCGCACGCCTGAAAAAGCCGCCGAACTTGTAGGCTTGGGTGCCTCCGGCGCTACGGAGATCGCAGATGCCATCGCCGCCAGCCCCCTCGTGATCGTCTGCGTACTAGATTACGATGTCGCTCGCCATATTCTGGAGCCCATAGGCGATAAGCTTTCCGGTAAAGTTGTCGTAAATCTGACAAACGGCACTCCCGAGCAAGCCCGCAACATGGAGACGTGGATGAGTAGCCTGGGCGCCGATTATCTGGATGGCGGCATCATGGCCGTCCCTTCCCTGATCGCCACACCACATGCCGTCATACTCTACAGCGGTTCAGAGACTGCGTACGGAACGTATGAACAGGTCTTGGACAGCTTAGGTACAAGTCACTATTTGGGACCTGATCCCGCCCTCGCCCCACTGAATGACTTGGCACTGCTTAGCGGAATGTATGGGATGTTCGGCGGTTTTATCCATGCCGTGGCGCTTGCAGGCACCGAAGGAGCGAAGGCTTCAGACTTCACGACCTCGCTGCTGATGCCTTTTCTGCAGGCCATGATGTCCACTCTGCCTGAGATGGCGAAGCAGATCGACACCGGAGATTATTCCGCCAAGGATGCGAGTCTTGCGATGCAAGCCGCTCATGACACCATCGGGGAGGTCAGCAGGGTACAAGGCGTCAGCGCCGAAACATTCGCGCCGATTTTCGAACTGATGAAACGTCGGGTAGAGGAAGGTTATGGCGGGGACGACTTCGCCAGCGTGATTGAGCTGATCCGTAAGCGTCGATCGTCTTAACAGGAAGAAGAGAGCTATTATCGGCATCGGCAGGAACTGGCGACGACGTACGACCTGACCTCCATCGAACTTTAGTAACTCTGCGAAGCGATTCTTATCCTCCATACAAATGAAGCATGGATCATCCGGCGAGGACCGATCCATGCTTCTTTTTTTATATCCATGAACCTTGCTTATTTAATCAATTCCCTGATTTCCTGAAAGTTATCGGCAAATCCGATAAATACGTTGTCGCCGATAACGATCGTAGGCACGATCTGTTTTCCAGTCAGACGTCTCACTTCTTCCGGATATTCCGGATTCTGCGTGCAATCAAATTCCGTGTACGGAACCTGCTGCTCCTTGAAGTAACGCTTGGCATGATGGCAATCGCTGCAAGTGGGTATGGTGTAGATTTTCAACGGCTCTGTCATGTCGATCACTCCTTAAACGAAAATTATTTTATCTCAATAACAAAAGGCACGGTCACCACTTCACCTTGATGCTGAAATTGTCCCCAGATTTTGTAGATGCCGCTATGCGGAAAGGTAGTCGCAAACTCCGCTTTAGGACCAGTGCTAGATTCGTCAAGAGGATGCACATGGATGTACTTCTCGGCGTCTGCGGACAAAATGACAACATGACCGACCGCGCCTAGGTAAGGCTCCAGATTGCTGATTCCCTGCTTCGTCTGCGCATCCTGAATATGATAGGTGAGCACGGTCTCTTCATTCGATAAGGCATTGCTCAGGCTCAGTTCGATTTCCTTGCCGTTGACTTGTTTGATCAGGCTGGAGTCAGGCTCAATGGCCGAAGTTTCTCCTTCTTCTCCCTCCACCTGAACCCATTCGCTGAGCGTGCTCCCTCCAGCGCCCTTCGGCACGAAATCCGCAATCAATTTATATTCGCCGCCGGCGGGAAACGTGGTGTTCACGGTAAACTCGCCGTTCTCCTTGTAATCGGGATGGATATGGTTGAAAAATGACAAATCGCGATTCACGATGATCAAATGCAGCAGCTTCTCATGATTGACTTCAAATTCCTGGACGGGTCCACCGTTGTTGTCCGTGATCTGAATCGTTAACTCTGTTTCGGTGCCTGCGCTTGCCGGTTCATTCCATGTAAATTCAGCCTGGTAGTTGTTCGAGGCCGTCTCATGCCCGCCTCCGTGCCCACTGTGCCCGTTCTCTTCCGGATTTACGGCTTCCTGATTATGGTTCCCGCCGTGGCCGCCTGTATCCGGGGCCTGCTTCGCATTATCGCATGATGTCATTAATCCAATTGCAAGTATGCTCGTTAAGGTTAGCACAGTACCCTTCTTATTCAACATGCGCTATCACTCCATTCACTTGGATATGTTGTAAGATGACTTATCATCCGTTTCTGAAATTAGTATACCCCCCTATCCTATAATTAATCAACTTTTTTCTAAAATAGCACCTGATCCATTCGCGCTCTCCACGCAAATAACACCATGCCGCCCGCATGGTGTTATCCCCCTATTCTTCACTATCGCCCAAACTATAGGATCTATTCCTTATGGCTTTCGGTGCGTACAGCCGATGATTTCATAAATCTTCTCCATATCCACATGATTCCGCACGATGTCCGCCACACGGTCGTATTCTGCGAGTTTGCGTTCTTCCGCTTGGAACGATTCCCAAATGGCATCCAGTCCCTTATTTATCCGAATGCCGTTCAGCCAGGACCTGCGAAAGGCATCGTTGTCAAACAAGCCGTGCAGATAACAACCCCAGATGCGTCCATCGGCGGTGGCTAAACCTTCAGGATATGCTTGAATATCTTCTCCGGCTTCCAAAGAATCCCTCGAATCTGCTTCAATCGAAAACAACGTTCGGTGTTCTGATCCGCCAGGCTCCGTGCTCCTTTCGGTGACGCCCATATGGATTTCGTAGGCCCCTATTGCCGAAATAGCCTTCGTATCCGATAAAACGAGCTTCAGAGGATGTTCCTGTGACAATTCCCCTCTTACGCGAACGGTCTTTTTTTGCTTTGAAAAAGCTGTCCGCATCGGCAGCAGTCCAAGTCCCGCCGCTTCCCGTGCGCTGCCTTCCACCGCATGCGGATCCGATAACCGCTCGCCCAGCATTTGATATCCTCCGCAGATGCCAACCAGCTGCACATCCCGCGTCTGCGTCAATCTTAAAATTGCCTCCGCAAGGCCCCGATCCCGGATGAACCCCAAATCGCTGATCGTATCCTTCGTTCCGGGCAAAATGATGACGTCCGGCGTGCCGAGCTCATCCACCGATTGGACGAAGCGAACGACGACATCCTGCTCCCAGCGAAGCGCATCAAAATCCGTAAAATTCGAAATGCGCGGATACCGGATAACGACAATATCAAGGTCGCGTTTTTCCTGTCTCTGATATTGAAGCTCATCCAGCACTACGGAATCCTCGGCCTCGATCCGCATGTCCTGAATGTAAGGAAGGACGCCAAGCACCGGTATGCCTGTCCGTTCTTCAAGCCAGTCCAGTCCCGGCTTCAACAGCGCCAAATCCCCGCGGAATTTGTTGATGATAAACCCTCTGACCCTGGCCGCCTCATGGGGCTCCAGGAGTTCGAGCGTTCCTACAATCGAGGCGAACACGCCCCCGCGGTCGATATCCGCAACCAGAATGACCGGAGAATCCGCCCATCCAGCCAAATTCATGTTCACGATATCCCGATCCTTGAGATTGATCTCTGCCGGACTTCCCGCGCCTTCCATGACCACGATATCGTATTTCTCCCGGAGCCGGTCCAGCGCATCCAAGACGATCCCCTTGGCCTTCGGCAGAAACTGCGTCCTGTAATCCATCGCGCTCATCTGCATTTCGGGCACGCCGTGGATCACGATTTGGGAATGCATATCTTTAATCGGCTTGATCAGGATCGGATTCATGTCCGTTGTTGCGGCTATGCCGCAGGCTTCGGCCTGCACGCCCTGCGCTCTGCCGATCTCCTTGCCATCAAGCGTCACGTAGGAGTTAAGCGCCATATTTTGCGACTTGTATGGAGCCGTGCGATAACCATCCTGCAGAAAAATACGGCACAGCGCGGTCGTTACGATGCTCTTGCCTACATCCGAAGCCGTGCCCTGCAGCATGAGCACCGCTCCTTGTCCTTTCCCGATTATCGTGGGTGTTTCCCTTATGTATTCCGTTTCCGTTTCATTCATCTTCTTCACCCTTTTCCCTTACTTAAGCCGTTTACTCCCATCATTATAGCAAACCGTTGATGAAGGAGTTCTTCTTGCGTGAAATCAGATAACCCCCCTTGAAACTTTATCCTGAAAATGTTAGCTGTATATTGAATAGTTGCATAACAAACAAGCCGATCCGGAAGGATCGGCTTGTTTGTTATGCCTGTAAAATCAGACGCGGCCTAGGTATGCTCGCTAAAGGATAATATTATCATCACGAGGGATATATTCATCCAACAATATACTTTTTTAGTTAAATTTGTATTATCTTGGATAGGTGACTAGAGTTAGATAAGGGAGGACTTATTGAATGGTAATGCAATTCTCCAAGATTAGCAACATCTATATTCATGTCAAATGGTTCACGGACAATTTTGAATGGGTCCCTCTGCCCATTCCCCGTATCGTTACGCTGACGTTCCTGTTTTGGTTAGCGTTTACATTGCTGATCTTGTTGCTCACATGCGCAATACACGATCCCTTGGGAAAGATGCGGCCCGTCGTGCGAATCCACGGATGGCTGCACAGGCTTAGGCCCCACACCGAGGTGATTCTGCGTATTGGGCTGGCGATCGGGCTGGTGCTGCAGCTTCTGAGCGGCTCCTACCTCGCCCCCGAATTCCGAACCAATTCCATGTGGATCATCCTCGGCCTATCCGCAGCCGCAGCGTGCCTTCTCTATAAACGCACCTTGCCGGTAAGCGGCGCCATCCTACTCCTGCTCTATATTCAGGCGTCCTTATCCTACGGTCTTTTTCATTCCATCGATTATTTGCTCTATCTCGGCATTGTTTATTATCTGTTTGTGTGCGGCACTCCCATCAAAAGAACGGCAGCCCCGGTCTTGTATATATGCACAGGCATGTCCCTCGCTTGGCTTGCCATGGAAAAGCTGACCATTCCCGAGCTCGCTTGCACGGTTATGGGCAGCTATGGACTTCCTACCTTCGGTTTTACCATAGAGCATTTTGTCATGATTAGCGCTTTTGTTGAAATCGGACTGGCATGGGCGTTCATCGTAGGTATCATGAACCGGTTCACGGCACTGCTGGTATCCGGCATTTTTATTATGACAAGCCTTGTATTCGGTTACAAAGAAGTCATCGGCCATATGATCATTCACACGGTGCTGATCCTGTTCCTGATCGAAGGCACGGGGGAACTGCGTACCCCTTTTCAGTTCCATCGCTCGCCGGTTAAACGCGGATTGTTTGTGGGCGTTAACTTCTGCCTGTTTCTGTTCAGTTTGATGGCGCTCTATATTTGGATGGGCAAGATGTTATGACAAACTCTGAATCCGTTGGCCGATGGATTTGCCCAGCTCAACCACCGTTTTGGTCTCGCTTGACCTGACGACTGCATCCAGCACCTCTTGATTCCGGTATCCGTCCATGAACCCGGGCACTCCGTCGGCATGCGCTCCCCGCAATATCGCGGCAAAATCGGCATACTGCTTGACTTTGCAATGCTGCGGCACTTCCATTGCCGTTCTGGCGAGCTGTCCGGGCTCTTCTTCGCGAATCCACACCACCCGCTCCGGATCCAATGTGCTCGCGTGGACCGTGCCGTGGTCGCCATAAATGGACACTTCATGCTGATTGCCTGAACCGAATGCATTGCGTGACGTCTGGAATACGCCCATAACATCATCGGTCATCCGGGCCTGAAAGCTGGCAAAATCATCGACCTCGATCTTGGCCATGGCTCCCGTCACCGGGTCCCGGCGTTCCGGGATGATGGTATGTAGCTGGGCCGTAATTTCTTCGAACTCCCCAAACAGAAAACGGGCCATATCGATCATATGCGAACCGAGATCTCCCAGCGTTCCCGTCCCCGTGATGGCTTTGTTATATCTCCACATATAGGGAACCTGCTGGTTCGGCACGCCAAACCCCTGCAAATACTGAATGGAGAAATGACGGATCGTACCCAGCTTGCCCGTTCGGATAAGTTCCCTGGCATAACGAAAAGCGGGCGTATATCTGTACGTAAATCCGATCATGGCGGGAACGGGCTGTTTCTCATACAACTCCAGCAAGGAGATGGCTTCTTCGAAGACTCGCGTGAATGGTTTTTCTGCCAAAAAAGGCTTGCCCGCTTGCAAGCATGCGCTGATGATATCAGCGTGCACGTTGTTGGGCGTGACCGAAATGACGGCATCGACGTCAGGATCATCAATTAAATCCTTGAAATCCGTATAGCGTTTCCCGTCCTCGATCCCCAGCTGATCGCCTACTCTAGCCACCGCTTCCCCGTTGACGTCGCTCACGGCCACAAACTGATAGACATTCTCTGCATTCATCCAGCGGATGTGCTCCTGCGCCATCCCGCCCAAACCGATTAAGCCGATTCGAAATTTATTCATCGTTAGAACACTCCTCATATTAGGTCTCTCATTAGGATTGTGCGACAGGAGCGATGGGCGCCACCCGCCCGTAAGCCGTTTTAGCTCCTTCAACTGGAGCGGCCCAGAACACGCCATTGGTAATCACCTGCAGAATTTCGGGCTGGTGGTAGACCGGAAACATTTCGTGGCCCGGACGGAAATAAAACAGCTTCCCTCTGCCGCGCCTGTAACAACACCCGCTTCGGAACACTTCCCCGCCTTCAAACCAGGAGACGAACACAAGCTCATCCGGCGCCGGAATTTCGAACCGCTCTCCATACATTTCTTCCCGCGGAATCTCGATATATTCACCCAGCCCCTGCGCAATAGGATGGCTCGGTTCAACGACCCATAAACGCTCGATCTCGCCGTCGTCGCGCCATTTCAGCATCCCGGTGTTCGTGCCAAGGAGCCTGGAGAAGATTTTGGAGCCGTGACCAGAATGCAGCACGATCAATCCCATGCCGTCCAGTACCCGCTGCCGAACCTTCTCGACAATGTCGTCGCGGACCTCATCATGTGCCAGATGGCCCCACCACAGCAGTACATCCGTGTTCGCCAATCGCTCATCGGTCAATCCGTGATCCGGCTCATCCAGTACGGCGGTGGCTGCTTCCAAACCTTCCACCTGTTCGAGATGATCCGCTATCGCACGATGAATCCCATTCGGATATATGCCGGCTACCTGATCATTATGTCTCTCATGCCGGTATTCATTCCATACCGTGACTTTGATGTTCCCCATGATTGCTCCCTCCTGAGTTCCCTAGTAGTCGATTCAATAAAAGCTTAATCATCACTTCGAGTGCGGATCATACTTACGATCCCTGTTGCCCCCCGATTTTTTTGCGCTTTGTTATATGGTAAAAATCCGGGGACAAAGGGGACCGCTTCGCTTCTCCAATATGATTCCGCCTTCTCCGTTGAAGTCTGATACATGAATACTGATCATAATCCTTTTTCATCCCATGTCGAAATCACGCTGCCCCGCAGCATTTCGATCTGCGGGGCAGCTCATGACGATTGCTATCAATCCTTATTTGACACTGATATACCGCTGATAGGCTTCCTTGCGGATCTGTACCAGCCGCTCCAGCCCCATATCGTTCAGCTTCTTGACGTATGCGTCCCATTCCGCATCGATATTGCCTTCGGATATCCATTTTGCGCGGGTCGTGCCGACAAAGCCATCGATATCCGTAGTCAGCGTAGGCAGCTCCTGGAATTCTTCTGCGCTGTACATGACGTTCGGGAACGGCGTCGTCACGTAATCGCTGCCCAGCTTGTCGATGACCAGCTTCAAGCCGTCGCCCGTGGTCTCATCCAATATGATATTTTTCTCGAAGCTCGGGCTTACGTACTTGGGACCGAAATCCCTTACGGATTGCTCCCAGTACCAGGCATCCGCACTCGTTCCCTCCGGCGGACTCATGAGCGTAAACGTTCCGTCGTCGTTCTTCTGAATCACCGTGCCGATGGCTCCCCAGAAATTCTGGATGCTCGCTTCATTGGTGTAGAACTGATCCGCCCAGCGGGCCGAAATTTCCGGATGCTTGTTCGACGTGGTGATGAGAAACTCGTTTCTGCGCAGGCTCATGCCCTCAGGCTCGCCGCCCTGGTACCGTTTACCGTCAGGACCGGCAATGGATGGAATCGCGATGTATTGATCCTTCCATTTTCCGAATACCGCGTCCGGTACCCATTGGTTGGAGAAACCGATCAACGCCGCATCCGGGTTCTGATGTTTTGCCGTGGACATGGTGCTGTCCTGCGTGAAGATTTCTTGGTCTATGAGGCCTTCGGCGTACAGCTTATGGGCCCACTTGATCGCTTCTTTGTAGTTCTCCGTCACCGGGTAGAATACGGGCTCGTTATCGATGACCATCATGCTGTTTCCGTTGATGTCGGTGATGCCGAAGGGATTCAGCAGGTCGATGCTGATGTTCCCCGATCCGCTGACCGGAATTTCGTCGGCCTTGCCGTTGCCGTTCGGATCCCCTTCTTTGAACGCTTTGAATACGTTATACAATTCGTCCGTGTTGTCCGGAACGTCCAGTCCGAGCTGATCAAGCCAGGCTTTGTTAATGATCGGCTGGATCGACGCCTTCGGCCTTGACGGCAGCCGCGCCGGCAAGGAATAGATTTTCCCGTCCGGGAAGGTGCTCATCTTTTTCATCTCGGGCGTTTCTTCCAGCGCCGCCTTCAGGTTCGGCATGTATTGATCGATGTAGTCGTCGAGCGGACGGAAATACGACAGGTTGTTGACGATGTCGGAATCGCTGAATACGATATCCCCAAAAATGATATCCGGCAGCGTACCGCTCGCCAGCATGATCGATTTTTGCTCGCCCCAATCATTGGAGGACATGATCTGCCAATTGATTTTGACGTTGGTCTCCTTCTCCAAATCCTTGAGCCACTGGTTCTGGAGGAACGTATCCCCCATGTTGCCCCAGCGAACGGTCAGCACGTCCAGCGTAATCGGTTCATTCACGATCGGCAGGCCTTCTTGGTTAAAAGCGGCCTCGGCATCCGACTTGGCGTCCTCCTTCTTGCCGCCGCTACAGCCCGCCAGGTTCAACAGCAGGATTGCGGTCAACATGATGACGGCAGCCAGCTTGAGGCGATGTCTCCTCTTTGCATTGTTTGTTCCCATTCCACCATTCCCCCAATACTTATTTTTCATCAATTCATCGCGGTGTTACGACTTGACGGCTCCGATCATCACCCCCTGATTGAAATACTTTTGCACAAACGGGTAGATGCACATGATCGGCACCGTGGCGACGATAATGACCGCATAGCGCATAATATTGGCCAGACGCAGCGCAATGGCCGCGGCTTCCCCGGTACCCATCGCGGACTGCATCTGGTTGGTGACCAGAATATTGCGCAGTATGAGCTGCAGCGGGTACAGGTTCGTATCTTTTAAATAGATCAGGGCGTTGAAATAAGAATTCCAATGACCCACGGCCGTCCATAAGGCGATGACCGAGATGACCGCTTTCGAAAGCGGAATCACGATGGTCACGAAATATCGGAGATTTCCGCAGCCATCCAGCTGTGCCGCCTCCCATAAATCCTCCGGGATGCTGCTCTGGAAAAAGGTCCGCGCCACGATGATGTTGAAGGCGGCAACCGAGAACGGCAGCACCATGACAAGAAACGTATCGTACAGCTGGAAATCGCGGATCGTCATGAAGGTCGGAATCAAACCGCCGTTAAAGAACATCGTAAATATAAAGAGCAGCGATATATACTTGCGGCCCACGAGGTCTTTGCGGGACAGCGCGTAAGCTGCGGATATGTTAACCACCAGGCCGATGGCTGTACCCACGATCGTATACACAATCGTATTTCGGTACCCAATCCATATATTAGAGTGCTTCAGCAATTCTTGATAGCCTGCCAGCGTAAAATCATTAGGCCACAGCCATACCTGTCCATTCGCGACCGCTGCCGGCTCGCTGAACGAAGCGATGATGATGAAGTACAGCGGGTAAATCAGCACGATCAGCATCAAGACGGCGAATACATACAGGCCGATTTCCAGCACCCTGTCGGAAGATCGGGTGTTCCTCTGCTGCGGCCCCGTCTTCTCTCTTACTTCCACTACGCCCATAGAACCCTTCCTCTCTTGCGTTACCACAAACTGTTTTCGCTGTATTTTTTCGAAATCTGGTTGACCAGAATCAGCAGAACAAAATTGATGACCGTATTAAACAAATTGATGGCCGACGAGAAGCTGTATTGGCTGCTCAGCATCCCAATTTTGTACACATACGTGGAGATGACCTCGCTGGAGGTTATATTGAGACTGTTTTGCATGAGATAAACCTTCTCGAAGCCAACGCCAAGCAAGCTCCCGATCCGCAAAATGAGCAGCGTTACGACCGTTGGCATCAGCATCGGGATGTCGATGAACCGGATTTTTTGCCATCTGCTTGCCCCGTCCATGGTGGCCGCCTCGTACAGGCTGGGGCTCACCGCAGACAACGCCGCGATATAGATAATGCTGTCCCAGCCCGTATGCTGCCACACGTCCGACCATACGTACACGCTGCTGAACAAGCCGGCCGATCCCATCAGATTCGGTGCTTGTGCACCGAAGAGCCGGAAGATATTCCCGATCAATCCCGAGCCCGGCGAGAACAGAATCAGCATGAGTCCCACCATCACGACCGTCGATATAAAATGCGGCATGTAGGTTACGGTCTGGAAGAAGCGCTTGAACCAATTCTGGCGCATTTGATTGACCATCAAGGCCAGCATGATCGGAATCGGGAACGTCGCAACGCTGTATAAGCTGATGACCAGCGTATTCGTTATGGTGGTCGAGAATTGATAGGAGTTAAAAAACTTCTCGAAATACTTCAGACCGGCCCAGGGGCTGTCCATAATCCCGAGAGCGGGACTGTAGTCCTTGAATGCGATCAAAATGCCGTACATCGGCACGTAAGAAAACAACAAAACCAGCACTACCGCAGGCAGCAGCAGCAAATACAGGCCCCAATTTTTTCTGATCCGCCCGAGGGTTGGGTGTGTGGTTCTATTCAGTTGGCCTGCTTTCAAATCGATTCCCCTTTCTGTTCGCGTCGTCATGAATCCGGTATGTCACGTAAGCAATTTCAGTATACTGCGATCCGGCGTCATGATTTGGACCTCATGATGCGCTATCCGGACCTTTGCCATATCCTTTTGCCCGCCGTCCCCGAATCGCCGATTCGATCATGCTAGTATTCGGACTTTACGATGTGTTATCCGGACTTTATGGAAAATGCCCGAGCGTTCGCTCCTGTTTTTTTCGACGTTTCCATTTATAATATCCTTACTGATATAAAAACGCTTTCATAATATAGGCGAACTGAAAGGAATCAGGAAATCCCTATGGTTAAAGCATTGAATAACAAGCCTTATCCCATCCGTCACTATGTGAAAATCATGCTCTTCATCTCGATCTTTGCCCTCGTGGTGGATTTGGTGATCAGCTTCGCCTCCATCTTCATCGTGAAGCAGCAATCCACCCGCTATTTGCAGGATACGGCGAATCTGTACATCCGGCAGATCAATCATGACTTCTCGTATATCAACCACTATATGGGCTGGACGCTCGCGAATGACGAAAGCGTCAAGAACATGGATACCCCCGGCACCGATTACGTGAATTATATTAAGTCGAGCGAAAGAGTGCATAAACAGTTTAATGAGCTTCAAAAAAACTATGGCCAGGAATACAACTTCTTCTTCTATTTAAAGGAACAGGATTTCTTCCAGAACTATGCCCCCATGTCCCTTTCGTATACGGAGTTCCTGGAGCTGAAGGAACAGATCGTCTCCCTCACGGATTCCAAAAACGTATACGAAACGTTCTACTCGAACTGGAACCCGATCCTTGTGCAGGACACGCATTACGTCATTAACATCGTACCCTATCACAACCGGTACTTGATCTGCCTCATCTCCGCAGACGACCTGGTCCGGCCGCTCCAGGAATTGGATTTGGGCGAGGACGGGTTCGTCTCTCTGGTGGATGCCCAAGGAGCAGCCCTTACGAGTCCAGGTGCCGGCGAGGCCGGGGCCAAGCCGCTCGAAGGCGCCAAGGCTTCCTTGTTCAGCCTGTCACAGCCGCGGACTACGGTCACGGAGGGATTCTCGAATGCCTCCTTCAACGTGCAGCTGGTCATCCAGTTCGGCGTGTTCGAGACCATCATGATCGCCCAGCTGCTCATTATGCTGCTGTTCGTACTGCTTACTTGCACGCTCAGCGTGGTCATGCTGTATTTCAAGAAGAAGGTGTTAAAGCCCATTCAGAATTTCTCGGAAAACGTAAGGCGCATCCACGAGGATAGCGAAAATCTGGATTTCATGAGCAGCGAGATCATCGAGCTCGAGCAGGTCAATTCTCAATTCAAACACCTGATCGAACAGATCAAGAAGTTTAAAATCGATATTTACGAGCAGGAGCTCGAAAAACAAAGAATCCAGCTCGATTATATGAAGCTGCAGATCAACCCCCATTTTTTCCTGAACTGCTTGACGAACATCTACAGCATGGCGCAAATGCAAATGTTTAAGGAAATCGAATATATGTCGCTGTCCACGTCCAAATATTTTCGTTACATTTTTCAGAGCGGCGATAACCTCGTGCGGCTTGAGGACGAAATCGAGCACGTCCGGATTTATCTGGAGATTCAGAAGCACCGCTACCGCGATGCCTTTTCTTATCACATCGGGTATGAACAAGAGCTTGCCGGCCTCACGATTCCCCCCCTGGTGCTCCAGACCTTTATTGAAAACGCGGTGAAATACGCCGTATCCAGAGATCAGGTGCTGCAAATTCGCCTGACCGTCAGCTTGCAAGTGGAGGACGATAAGCCTTATGCGGTCATCCGGATCTCCGATACCGGTCCCGGCTTTCCGCAAGACGTATTGGATAAGCTGGCAAACGGCAGGCCGCTGGATCAAAGCGAAGGGAAACACATCGGGATCATGAACACCCTTCAGCGGCTGGAGCTGCTCTACCATCATCGGGCGCAGGTGGAATTTTCAAACCCGGAAGGCGGCGGTGCCAGCGTCGCACTAACGCTGCCCCAGCCACTGCAGGAAAGGAGAGGAGACATTCGATGAATGTATTGCTGGTTGATGACGATTATTTTGTCGTGGCCGCGCTGGAGAAGAAGATTGATTGGAAGGCACTCTCGATCGAACAAGTCCATACCGCTTACAGCGTGGCGCAGGCGAGGGAGATTCTGCAGGGTCATTCCGTTCAGATCCTCATTTGCGACATCGAAATGCCGCAGGGCAGCGGACTGGAGCTTCTCGCCTGGATACGCGAGGAACAATACGGCATACAGACGATCTTCCTGACTAATTACGCCGATTTCAACTATGCGCAGAAAGCGATTGAGCTGCAAAGCTTCGACTATTTCCTGAAGCCGATTGAATTCGACAAGCTCAGCCTCATCATCTCCAAGGCCGTGTACAAAGCTAAGGAACAGCAAAGCGATCAGGAGGCGATACAGGACGGGCAGCTGTGGAAGAAAAACCAAAGAAAGCTGCAAGAGCACTTCTGGAGCAAGCTGATCAAGGAAAAAAAGCTTCGTCGGACCGGGCCGCCATCGCCGGGTATATCGCGGAGCAGAATCTGTCCTATGCGATGTCGGATCTGTTTCTCCCCCTGCTGATCACGATCTTTCCGTATGATCAAAGCTTGGGCAAAGAAGACAAGGATCTGTTTGACTATGCGTTTCTCAACGTGCTGTCGGAATTGTTCCAGGACCCGCTCTTCACGGTTGAAGCCGCTATGGAATATAAGGATTACAATTGGATGGTCATGCTGAAATGGAATTATCCTCCTGATACCGCAGTCATTGAATCCATCTGCACGTCCTTCATCGAGAAAGCCAACCGGTTCCTTCGGAGCGATGCGTGCTGCAACGTATCGGTTTCGGCGGCTTTGGAGGGGATCAACAAATCCATACGGGACCTGCTGCAAATGAACGAGGACATGATCAAGAAGCGCAACCAGATCATGTTTCTGGAACGGCATTCGCTGCAAGAAGCCGCGTATACCCCTCCCCCGCTTCAAGACTGGGAGGCGCTGCTTGCCGAAAACAACCCGGGTGCCTTTCTCGAAGAAACTCGCCGGTACCTGCAGAATTTGGCCAAGAGCGGCGTCCACAGCGCTTCGGTGCTGCGTTTATTCCGCTTGGATATGGTGCAGCTCGTGTACTCCTACCTGAAGGGCAAAGAGATTCAGGCTCATAAGCTATATACCGGCAAAACCAATGATCAGTTATTTCTGCAGTCGTTAAACTCGATTGAAGACATGGAAAAATACATGGCGTATCTCGTCCGCACGGCAGCCGAATATCATGCTTACGCCGGCCATTCCCATACCGTCGTAGAGGAAATCAAGCATTATATCGGGTGCCATTACGGGGAGGAGCTGACGCGAACGACCCTGGCGGAAATCGTCTTTCTGAACCCGGATTATTTGGCCCGCGTCTTTAAGAAAGAAACGGGCGTATCTTTAGGCACTTATATCATTCAGGCCCGCATCCGGGCGGCCAAACATCTGTTGGAGTCGACTCCGTTGTCCGTGTATCAGATTGCGGCGAAGGTCGGATACGCCAATTATTCCTACTTCTCGAAGCTGTTCAAGCAGGATACGGGCTGGGCGCCCAGCGACTATAGGCGGGTGCTGCAAGGCGGAGGCAGCGGGAAGGTGGATCACGCCAAATGACCGCAGCATGCACTGGCAATCCATGAAGAATGGGCGAATCAACGACGTCAACACAAAAAGTACCGCAGCCTCAAGCATAATCGCTTGGCGGCCGCGGTACTTTCTTTACGATATTCAATAAGTGCTGTCCTTCGTCAGGTCATGCAGGGTAAATGTCGAAATCCTTCAGCGTTTCGCCCGTTCTGGCCGATTCAAACACCGCTTCGATCAGGTTCAGGACGCGCAGCACTTCCTCGTTCTTGACGATCGGTTCTGCCTCGCCCCGGGTCACGGCCGCAAAGTTATCGAAGAAGCTGCTGGATTGACGGTATGGCTCCGGCAGGGCACCCGTAATGGTAGCTTCTTCGGAAGGAGGGGCCATCGTTTTGGTCAAGCCTACCCCGGCTTGAATCGGCTTCGGCTCCACTTTCGCGGCATCCTGGTTCCGGGTAACGACTCTTCCGTTTAACGACCAATCCTCAATAATGCCGGTTCCCTCGGTTCCTTTGACATACCAGCGTGGAAGCGTAATAAAATTCGTCGTTCCCACTTCGATCAGAACCGATACGCCGTTCTCGAATTCGATGACCGATTCAAAGCCGTCATCCACCTCATCGCCCAAAATAAAGCTCAAGCGGCTGCTCAGGCTGGTCATCCGGCTGTCCACCATGAACAGGATCTGGTCCAGCAGATGCACGCCCCAGTCCAGCAGCATGCCGCCGCCGTGCGCTTCCAGATGGCGCCAATCGCCCGGAATGCCGTTCGCCCCGTGTACCCTGGATTCGATACGGAACAAATCGCCAATCGTCTTTTCGTTGTACATTTGCTTAATCGTCAGGAAATCCTCGTCCCAGCGGCGGTTCTGGTGAACCATCAGCACCCGACCGGCCGCATCGGCAGCGGAGACCATGTCCTTAAAGTCGCTTACGGACAATGTTACCGGCTTCTCGCAGATGACATGCTTGCCGGCTGCAAACGCCTGAAGCGCCAGCTCCTTATGCACGTCGTTCGGCGTTGCAATAAGCACCACGTCAACCGCATCATCGTTCAACACTTGGTCATAACTCTCGTAGGCAGAATACCCGTCCTCCCGGGACGCCTTCCGGCGCTCTTCCAGAATATCGTAGGTTCCGGTCACCTCAAGAAACGCGTTGTCCTTAATCAGCTTGGCATGGTAGCTGCCCATACCGCCGTAGCCCACGATCACGATCGCTTGTTTTCTTTTTTCCGTCGTCATAGATACATAGCTCCTTTTTTACATCTAAGCAGTAAACGCATACACAACCATTATAATATCATATGCGAAATAACTGTTCTCTTTTACGATATTGTATTCCTGCTGCCATCGCAAGGCTGTGAGTTACATCGCAGCCCGGAATGGAATGAGCAGGATGGCAAAAAAAAAAGCGTTACCCTGCTTCTATCGCAGGGTAACGCTTCTTGATTTTCGCGAGTTATTCCTTCACGACCAGCTTCAGCGGTGCCGCGATATTCGCTTCCACCTCTTTGCCCTGCAGCACGTCCTTGGCTGCGCCGACGGCGAGCTGACCGATCAGTTCAGGCTGCTGGGCTACCGTTGCCGTCAGATTGCCGGCTTCGATGGACTTCAGCGCATCGTCGTTGCCGTCAAAGCCGATAACCATGATGTCTTTGCCCGAGCTTTGGATCGCTTCGATTGCGCCCAGGGCCATTTCGTCATTGTGGGCAAATATCGCTTTGGCGTCCGGATTGCCCTGCAGCAGATTTTCCGTCACGGTAAGACCTTTGGTCCGGTCAAAATCCGCCGCTTGCTTCGCGACCACGTTCAGCTGCTCATCCGCGATATCATGGAAGCCCTTGCCCCGTTCGCGGGTCGCGGAAGCGCCCGGAACGCCTTCGAGCTCAATGACCTTCGTATCTTTGCCCAGCTGCTCCACGATATATTCGGCCGCCATTTGTCCGCCCTTCACGTTATCCGAGGCGACCAGCGCAGCGACCTCGCCTTGATCCGCCGAACGGTCCAGGGTGATGACCGGTATGCCCAAACTGTTTGCCGTTTGAACCACGGTCGAGATCGCGGACGAATCCGTCGGGTTAATCAGCAGTGCATTGACGCCCTGCTGAATCAGGTCGTCGACGTCATTGCTCTGCTTGGCAGAGTCGTTCTGCGCGTCAACGACAACGACCTCCATTCCCTGCTTCGCCGCTTCGGCGACGACGCCATCCTTCAAGGAGACGAAGAACGGGTTATTCAAGGTGGAGATGGAAAGACCGATCTTGATGTCTTTGACGTCTCCGCCGGTTTTGGGCTTCGCCCATTCCGGCGGCTCCAAGGAACAGCCCGTGATGAAGATCAGCATGAGTGATACGAGCAGCAAAGTTGTTTTTTTCATCGTTCATTCTCCCCCTTAAGCCGATTTTCTACGGTCGAGCAGTACGGCAATCGCGATCACGACACCTTTGACAACCATTTGATAGAATGAGTTCACGCCGAGCAGGTTGAGCCCGTTGTTCAGAATTCCGATAATCAGCACCCCGATCAGCGTGCCGACAATCCGGCCGCGTCCGCCGGTCAGGCTTGTACCGCCCAGCACAACGGCTGCAATGGCATCCAATTCATAGGATGTACCCGCTGTCGGCTGTGCGGAATTCAAACGGGAGGTCAGAATCGCCCCTGCCAGCGCGGACAGCATCCCTGCCAGGGAATAAATCATAATCTTTACGCGCGGTACCTTAATGCCGGATACAAGCGATGCCTTTTCGTTACCGCCGATGGCATACGTTTTGCGGCCAAACGACGTTTTATGCAGGATGACCCACAGCACGGCAAACGTGATGATCATCGTAATGGCCGGCACGGGAATGCCCAGCAGGTATCCGCGCCCGAACAATTGGAATACAAGGCTGTCGCCAAGCCCAGTAATCGGATTACCGTTCGTATAAACCAGCGTAAGTCCCCGGAATATCGTCATGGTAGCCAAGGTGGCGATAAACGGCGCCATTTTCCCCTTGGTAATCATGAGACCGTTGATCATCCCCATGACACCGCCAAGCGCAACGCCGATGATGATCGAGAGAATCGGGTCAAACCCCGCTACCATCATATTGGCGACAAATGCGCTGGAGAGCGCGAGAATCGAACCGACCGACAGGTCAATGCCGCCCGTCAGGATAACAAACGTCATACCGAAAGCAATCAGTGCGTTAATCGATACCTGACGCAGCAGGTTCAGAATGTTAAGCGGTTCCAAGAAGCTTGGATTCAGGACGGAAACGATGACGATCAGAATGATCAGTCCGAGCAGCGGACCGAGCTTTTGCGTCAAACCTGAGACCTTGAACCCTTTTTCCGCCTTGGCATCGTTAATAGTTGTCATATTACTGTCCCCCTGTAGCTAGAGTCATGATGTGTTCCTGCGTGGCTTGTTCGCGATCCAGTTCACCGGATATCCTGCCCTCGTGAACGACGAGAATCCGGTCGCTCATCCCGAGCACCTCCGGCAGCTCCGACGATACCATCAGAATCGCCACGCCGCGTTCGGTCAGCTCATTCATCAGCTGGTAAATTTCGCGCTTCGCTCCTACGTCCACGCCGCGGGTCGGCTCGTCCAGGATGAGCACGCTCGGCCCAATGCCGATCCATTTGGCGATAACCACCTTCTGCTGGTTGCCCCCCGACAGATTGCGTGCATGCGTCTCGGATGAGTGGGTCTTGATCTGCAGCCGCTTTGTCAGCGTATCGACGAAATCCTGCTCCTTCTTCCCGGAAATGAATCCTCTGGATGAGAAGCTGAACAGATTGGGCAGCGCCATATTTTCACGGACCGAGAAATCCAGCACCAGCCCTTCATCCTTGCGGTCCTCCGTTATGAATCCAATGCCGTGTTTCACGGCATCATCCGGCTTCTTGATCTGAACCTTCTTGCCGCGCACCCAGATTTCCCCGCTATCCAGCGGGTCCAGCCCGAAGATCGCTCGCATCATCTCGGTGCGCCCCGCGCCCATCAAACCGGATACGCCTACGATCTCGCCGGCTCGAACGGAGAAGCTCACATTCTCGAACCGGCCCTTGCCGGTAATATTTTTCACTTCCAGCACCGGTTCGCCCGGAGACGGATGCCGTGCGGGATATCGCTCGGTCAGCTCCCGGCCGACCATCTTTTTGACGACTTCGTCAAAGTTGGTTTCGGGAATCGGCTTGGTGTCCACGGATTTGCCATCCCTCATGACCGTAATCCGGTCGCAGATCGTGAAGATCTCCTCCATGCGGTGGGAGATGTAAACGATGGATACGCCCTGCTTTTTCAACGAGCGGATGACGCCGAACAGCTTCTCGATTTCCCTTTCGGTCAGGGCCGCCGTGGGCTCGTCCATAATGATGACTTTCGCTTTGGTCATGAGCGCTTTAGCGATCTCAATCATCTGCTGCTGGCCGACGGAGCATTCCCCTGCCTCCTGCGTCAACGGTATCGTCACCGCCAATTTGCCGAACTGTTCCTTCGCAAGCGCCTTCATTTGTTTCATGTTGAGGAATCCCAGGCCGGATGTCATTTCCTTGCCGATAAACAAGTTATCCAGAACCGTCATCTCCGGCCAGATGTTGAGCTCCTGGTGGATGAAGGCAACGCCTCTCTCTTCGGCTTCCTTCGGGTTCGCAAAATAGGTTTCCTGACCGTCGATCAAGATCTTGCCCTCATCCCGGCTGTGAAGCCCGGTTAATATATTCATCAGCGTCGATTTGCCCGCGCCGTTCTCTCCCATCAGGGCATGAACCTCTCCTTCCCGGAGATCAAAGTCCACGCCCGCCAGCACCCGGTTCGTGCCAAAGGATTTATGGATATTCGTCATCTCAATGTTCATGATGCTTCCTCCTCTTTAACCGAAATGAACGCCGGCCTGCAAAATGCAGTTCGCATAGGGCTTGGCTTCGCCTGTACGGATAACCGCCTTGGCGTTTCGAGTCCGTTCCTTGAACTGCTCGTGCGAGCAAGCCTCGATCTCGCAATCCTGAAATTGTTCCTGTATATCATGCAGTGTTTCCTTATTCTCCCGCTTCATTTCTTCAGCAATGACGATTTTTTCAACGACCATATCGTCGGCGATCGCCTCCACCACCTCCATAAAGCTCGGCGTTCCCAGCGTAAGCGCCAGGTCGATCTTCGGAACGCCTGGAGGAATCGGAAGGCCAACGTCCCCGACCACGATGGTATCGGTGTGCCCCAGATCCGCCAGCACTTTCGCGATGTGGCTGTTCAGCATGCCGTTCTTCTTCATGATCAAAGGCTCCCTTCCACTTCGAGACGCGACGGCATTCCGCCCTGCGCTCCGAACTTCATGACCGACAAGGAAGCGGCGCGGTTCGCGAATCTGAGGCTGTCGGTCATGCTCATGCCCTCGGCCAGCGCCACGGCGAATGCGCCGTTGAATGTATCGCCGGCACCCGTTGTATCTACGGCTTCAACCTTGTAGCCCGGAACCACGACCTCTTGCATACCGTCAAAATAACGAACGCCCTTTTTCCCTTCCGTTACGATGAGTTTATTCGGATACCGGCGCAGCACGTCGCCGAGCGGCTCGTCATTAAACAGGATAGCGGCTTCATGTTCGTTTGGCGTAATGTATGCCGCCCGTTCAATAACGACGCTCGGCACCGGACGGGCAGGAGCGGGGTTCAGCATCAATGGCACCTGATACTTGGCGCATATCGCACTCACGTGCACCACCGTTTCTTCCGGAATCTCCTGCTGAATCAACACGATATCCGCCGCCTGGATTGCCTTTTCCGCCTGATCTACGTATTTCGGAGTGATCCGATCATTGGCAGCCTTCACCACCACGATGCTGTTGTCTCCCTCTGCCAAAATGATGTGCGCCGTACCGCTTTCCATACCTGTAACCGGTTCCACATAATCCGTAATAACACCATTCGACTGCAAATTGTTCAAAATCGTTTCGCCGAAGGAATCGTCACCGACGCAGCCAACCATCGTCACCTCTGCACCCAGCCTTGCCGCCGCGACGGCCTGGTTGGCTCCCTTCCCTCCGGGCACCGTCTTAAAGCTGTCGCCTAGCACCGTCTCTCCCGCGCCGGGGCGCTTGGCGGAGGTCACCACCAAGTCCATCGACGCGCTTCCGATTACCACGATTTTTGCCATCACGATTCCACCTTTCTCGTTGTCTGCCGCTCTATGAATTCAACCGAGAATTCGATATTGCTTTTCTCTATGCGCTGCCCTTCGATAAGTCCGATAAGCAATCTGGCCGCTTCCCGGCCCATTTCGTACGCCGGCTGATGAATCGTTGACAGCGGCGGGGCCAGCAGCCTGCTGAGCAGAATATCGTCAAATCCTATAATTTGCACGTCTTCCGGCACCCTTTTCCCCAGCCGAAACGCTTCCTTCACCACGGCGGATGCCATAATATCGTTACTCGCGATTATGCCATCCGTGTCCGGATATTCGCTGAACACTTTCTGGGCGAATTCCTCGGCATCGGTTAAAGAAAACGATGTCGTCTTCAGCACTTGATACGCAGCCGCCTGCTGCTCCAGAACCTCGACAGCTCCTTCAAAACGTTCCTGTGCAGGCCGCACATCCGCCGGACCTTGAATTACCGTTATGGCTTTACTCCCTCGCCGTACGATTTCCTCAGCCGCTATTCTTCCTCCCTGACGGCCATCCGCGTACACGGAAGGGCGGTCCGACGAGGTGCGGTCGAGAAACACGACGGGAATGTTCAGTACCGTATACATGTCGGCATCCGGATCGTTGGTCGATGATATGACGCCAACCACATTGTTCTGGACAAACGTCTGAATGTACTCCATTTCCTTCTTCTTGCTCTCGTCGCTGTTTCCGAAGATCAACCGGTAATCATTCTCCTGCATCTCGTCCTCTACCCCGCGGGCAAGCTGCGGGAAATAGGGGTTCATGATGTCGGGAAGCAAAAGTCCTATCAATTTGGATTTCCTCTTGTATAAAGAACGCGCCACTTCATTCGGCGTGTAATTCAGCTCTCGAATGCTCTGTTCCACCTTGGACCTGGTGTCCTCATGCACGTAACCGTTTCCATTTAAAACCCGCGAAACCGTGGCTACGGATACGCCCGCCTGATTCGCCACATCCTTGATCGTTGCCATACCGTCATCACCTCATTCATGTGTAACCGGTTACAGATATAAGATATCACATCTCTTTTCAACGTGCAAGCTTTTACGGAATGGAATATTCTTGTACCGGCACTGGCAAACTCGCCATCAGCAACTGCCATGTCCGGCAATAAATTACGGTATTCTTACAAAACCCATTACTGGATTTTACATCCGGCTCCTATACTCAATGCTGTAAGGCCAAGCTGGAAAGTGAGGTAAAACATGATGATGGAAAAAGAATTCACGCTTCCTTCTCCGGGGCACTCTCTATCGCCGAACGTCAACGAGCCGGAGGTATCAACCGCGGCGAAACCCGTCTCGATCAAGAGAACAAGGCGCAGGGAAATTCTGCTCGCTTATGCATGTTTAGCGCCTTCGCTGCTCATATTCGGCCTGTTCTTATTCTACCCGCTGCTCAAGTCGGTTTATCTTAGCCTGTTCCTGACCGATCCGCAAGGCCGGGTAGCGGAATTCGTAGGATTCGACAACTTCAGGGAAATATTGGCCTCCGACATGTTCTATACAAGCTTTGGCAATACCCTGCTGTTCATCGTGCTGACGGTTCCGACCGGCATGGCGGCTGCGATTCTGCTGGCTGCCCTGACGCACAACAAACTCAAGGGCATGAAAATATTCCGCTTTATCTTCTCGCTTCCGATGGCCGTGTCCGTCGGTACCGGCTCGATGATCTGGATGATTCTATACCATCCGACCTTAGGCATACTGAATTATTTCCTCTCGCTCCTCGGCACGCAGCCCGTCCAATGGCTGACCGATCCGAAATGGGCCATGATCTCCGTCGCGCTTATGACCGTCTGGATGAATCTTGGATTCAACTATATCCTGATGCTGAGCGGCATGCAGGGCGTGTCCGAAGATATCTATGACAGCACCAAGATTGACGGCTCCGGTCCGCTGAGAACGTTCTTCCGGATAACGATGCCGCTAATCTCCCCTACGTTATTCTTCACGTCCGTCGTATCGGTCATCGGTGCCTTCCAAGCATTCGGACAAATCAACATCCTCACCAAAGGCGGTCCGATGAACAGCACCAACGTCATGGTATTCAACATCTACCAGGATGCCTTCGTCAATTTTCGCTTCGGCATCGGCAGCGCGCAGGCACTCATCCTGTTTGCCATCATTCTGCTGCTGACCGTCTTTCAATTTAAATTCGTCGAGAAGAAGGTGCATTACCAATGAACATGCGTCTCATGCCCAAAAGCTTCATCTACATCGCGCTGCTTCTCGGTTCGTTGGCCGTTCTTTTCCCGCTCCTATACACCTTGTCGACATCGCTGATGAGCGAGGCCGAATCGGCCGTCTATCCGCCGCCTCTGCTTCCCGAAGCCGTCAATCTGTCCAACTTCGCCAAGGTGATCGATACGATTCCTGTTCTTACCTTTATCGGAAACAGCCTGGTCGTCTCCATTGCCATCATGCTCGGGCAGATCGTGACCGCAAGTTTGGCGGCATACGCTTTCGCCTTCCTGCGATTCCCGGGAAAAACGCTGCTGTTCAGCCTCTTTCTCGCGACGATGATGATCCCGTGGGAGGTGATCATGATTCCGAATTACTTGACGGTCAAAAGCCTGAACTGGCTGGACACCTATCAAGGGCTCATCATTCCATTTCTAGCCACGGCCTTCGGAACCTTCCTGCTCAGACAGACCTTCCTGCAGCTGCCGAAGGAGCTGTTTGAAGCGGCCCGCGTGGACGGCTGCGGACATGTCCGCGTTTTCCTGAGCATGGTGCTGCCGTTATCCATCCCTGGAATCGCCACGCTGGGCGTGTACTCGTTCCTGAATAATTGGAACATGTACCTGTGGCCGCTTCTGACAACCAACCGGGTCGAGATGCGAACCGTCCAAATCGGGATCGGCATGCTGCAGTTCGAAGAGATGAATTCATGGAATCTGATACTCTCCGGCGTGCTCCTGCTGCTGCTGCCTTCCCTGCTGCTGCTTGCGCTCGGGCTGAAACCCCTTGTGCGCGGCATCACCGCAGGTGCTTTGAAGGGCTAATGGCCACAAAGCCGGCCTCAGTAGACCACATTGGATCAGCCTTGCGTGCCGGTTATCGATATAAAACGGGCCCACGCAATTTCTGATAGATCAAACCATACTTTATTTTCAAAAAACCATTTTCAAAAAGGGAGAGATTAACCGATCATGAAACGTTTTGGTAAAAGGTCCTTCGCGCTGCTCCTGCTTTCCTGCTTCATGCTGATCAGCGCCGCTTGCAGCAATACGCCAGCCGCCGGAGAAACGACCGTTGCCGCCGGCAGCGAACCGGCCAAGGAACCTGTTAAGGTCGTTTGGTGGCATTCCATGAGCGGTGAGCTCGGGACCGTCGCGGACAAGCTGATTTCCGATTTTAACGCAGCCCACCAGGATATTCAGGTAGAGGGCGTGTTTCAAGGCACGTACGATGAAAGCTTGAACAAGCTGAAGGCTTCATTGGGATCGAACAGCGGACCGACCATGATTCAGGTGTACGAAATCGGCAGCCGTTTCATGATGGACACCAAGGCGATCCGTCCGGTTCAAGACTTCATGGATGCTGAAGCATACGACATTTCCTCCTTGGAACCGAATATCAAAAATTATTATACATTCGACGACAAATTGTATTCGATGCCGTTTAACTCCTCCAACCCGATCCTTTACTACAACAAAGATGCCTTTAAAGCGGCCGGTCTGGATCCGGAAAATCCTCCAAAAACCTACGAGGAGGTAGCGGAAGCGGCTAAAGCGCTAACGAAAGGCGGCCAAACCGGCGCATCCTTCGCAATTTACGGCTGGTTCATGGAGCAGTTCCTTGCGAACCAAGGCGTTGAGCTGCTGAACAACGGCAACGGCCGCACTTCTCCGGCAACCGCTTCGCAAGTCAACAATGCCGCTGCCGTGAAAACGCTGGAATGGTGGAAGCAAATGCTGGACGATAAGGTTCTGCTGAACCTGGGACGTAAAACGGATGACACCAAAAAAGCCTTTGCAGCCGGCCAGGTCGCCATGACGCTGGACTCCACGGCTTCGCTCCGCGGAATCGTCAGCGCAGCGGAAGGCAAATTCGAAGTCGGCACGGCATTCCTGCCCAAACCGGCTGACGGCGGCGAAGGCGGCGTTATCATCGGCGGTGCAAGCCTGTGGCTGATGAACAACAAATCGGAAGAAGAGCAGCAGGCCGCCTGGGAATTCATGAAGTATTTGGCCGAGCCGCAAACCCAAGCCTACTGGCATGTCAACACGGGTTACTTCCCGGTCACGACCAAAGCTTACGAAGAGTCCCTGGTAAAAGAAAACCTGGAGAAATATCCTCAATTCCAGACCGCGGTGGATCAACTGCATCAAACGACCGCCAACCTGGCAACGCAGGGCGCTGTCATGGGCGTGTTCCCTGAGGCCCGCCAGCTGACGGAAACGGCCATCGAGGAAGTGCTGAACGGTCAGAAAACACCGCAGGAAGCATTGGATAAAGCTGCTCAGGAGATCAGCTCCAAGATCGAGACCTATAATAAAACGGTAAAATAAACGTCGTGCATGCCGCGTAAGCATGCGATGAAACCTAATTCGAATTGCACATCATTAACACCCTTCATGCTGTCTCATGGGGCTCTCTGCAGTCATTCCATGAATCATGCATAAAGGGTGTTTTTCTTTTTCTCGTTCAACCCAAAACCTTCCATATTTGCTCAGCTTGTATAGGGCTTTGCCCAAGTCACTCAGCCCGGCTCCGGAATACACTGTTACAAAGTGGAGGTGAGCAAAGTGATGAACAATCTTCCGTCCACCGTATCGATCATCCCGGTGCCCTTCGACCGGGGAGCTACCCGCCGCGGCGCCGGACAGGGACCGGACGCCATATTCGGAGCCGGTCTGAAACGCAAGCTTAACGCGCTCGGTGTAACCTACCAGGTCGATGATTTTGCTGCGCTCCCCGAGCGCAAGGATGAAGCGCACCATCCCCGATTAAAACATTTGACAGAAGTCGTGACGATGAACGAGCAGCTGGCAGCGCGCGTATCCGCCCTGGCAGTAGCGGGCACCTTCCCTCTTGTGCTCGGCGGCGACCATAGCATAGCAATCGGCACGCTCGCCGGACTTACCCGGCATTACCGCAACTTGGGCGTCATCTGGATCGATGCCCATTCCGATCTCAATACGCCGGATACTACCCCGACCGGCAATATCCATGGCATGTCCCTGGCTGTCAGCTTGGGAAAAGGCGATCGGCGGCTAACCTCGATCGGCGGCGTTAAATCAACCATTAAGCATGAGCATGTGGTGCTCATCGGCGCGCGCTCACTTGATCAGGGCGAGCGGGACTTCATCCGCCGGGAAGGCATCGCCTGCTTCACGATGCAGGATATCGACCGCATGGGCATGTTCCGGGTCATGGAGGAAGCCATCCGCATTTCGTCAACGGGAACGGATGGCGTTCATCTTTCCTTTGATATTGACAGTGTCGATCCGAAGATCGCACCGGGAACAGGAACGCCGGTACAAGGCGGGCTCAGCTACCGGGAAGCGCACCTGGCCATGGAGATGCTGTCGGAATCCGGTATTCTGACGTCAGCCGAATTCGTGGAGAACAACCCGCTGCTGGACCGCGGGCAGAAGACGTCCCGGCTGCTTGTCGGTTTAATCGCCTCCATGCTGGGCGAAAGCATCTTATGACATTTTCATGACATGGCATCACGCTTGATTATGAGAGGCCTCTTGCGCGGGCATGCTGTATTTTCCGCGTTGCGGTTTCTTTAGACTCCCAAGGAGGTTACGCCATGGACCCTTCCAACCCTCATATCGAGAAAGCCGAAAGGTACGGCGCGAGAAACTACCACCCTCTTCCCATCGTCATCGCTTCAGCTGAAGGCATTCATGTGACGGATTCGGACGGCAAACGGTATATCGATATGTTAAGCGCCTACTCGGCACTTAACGCAGGTCATTGTCATCCCCGCATCATCCGGGCCTTAAAGGAACAGGCGGATCGGGTGACCCTGACCTCGCGCGCATTTCATCATGATCAACTAGGCGATTTTTACGAGAAGCTGTCCGCTTTAACCGGCAAAGGGATGATTCTTCCCATGAATACGGGAGCCGAGGCGGTTGAGACAGCGCTTAAGGCAGCACGTCGCTATGCTTACCGGAAGAAAGGTATTCCGACAGATCAAGCTGAAATCATCGTATGCGAGGGCAATTTCCACGGCCGCACGATCACGGTTACCTCCTTCTCCTCATCCCGCGAATACCGCGAGGACTTCGGTCCGTTTACGCCGGGATTCAAAGTCATTCCCTATGGCGACCTTGAGGCGCTGGAGCAGGCGATTTCGCCGAATACAGCCGCTTTTCTCGTGGAGCCGATCCAAGGCGAATCCGGCATCGTCATTCCGCCTGACGGATACCTAAGCGGGGCACTGGAGCTGTGCAGGCAGCACAACATCCTCATGCTAGCGGACGAAATCCAGACCGGCTTCGGCAGAACGGGCAAACGCTTTGCCTGCGACTGGGAGGAGGTCGAGCCGGACATGTACATTCTTGGAAAAGCGCTGGGCGGCGGCGTCTTTCCCGTCTCCGCCGTGGCGGCGGACGCGGATATTCTGGATGTATTCGAGCCGGGTTCCCACGGCTCGACCTTCGGCGGAAATCCGCTCGGCTGCGCGGTGGCCATCGCCTCCATGGACGTGTTCATTGAGGAAGGGCTGGAGGTTCGCTCCCTGGAGCTCGGCGAATATTTTCTCCGGCAACTTCGATCCATCCCGCATCCCGATATCCAGGAGGTGCGCGGCAGAGGTTTGTTCATCGGCATGGAGCTGAAGGTCCCGGCCAGATCCTATTGCGAGAAACTGAAAGATCTCGGCTTGCTCTGCAAAGAAACCCATGAAACCATTATCCGCTTCGCCCCTCCGCTCATCATCACCAAAGCGGAACTGGACCAGGCGGCGGGGATCGTAAGGCAGGCGTTTGCGTGATAAATCGATACCGTCATGCACTTGCGCAAAAAACAGTTTGTTCACCCCCCGGCTCCAAGGCATGGGGTGCGGCAAACTGTTTTTTGCGGTTTCTTTCCGCTTTTAGCCAGGCAGAAGCTGAAGCGTTGACTGAAATATCATATAGCGGTGCCATGCCGCATTTCCTGTATAATGGATTGTATAATATTGGATTTAAGATTCTGATAAGAAACGTATCGTTATTCCCTTCTCGGCTCATTTCAGCGTATGACGGGTAATGATTCCCAGCCATGTTTTATCAGGGTTGATGATAACTTAACAAGGAGGTTCACTCATGAGAATAGCCATTTGCGGGGGCACCGGCTTCATTGGCCAAGCATTGTGCAAGCGCTGGCTGCGCGACGGACATGACATTATCATCATCACCAGGTCGAAGCCGGAGATCCCTGCTGTGCAGCAGAACGGGTCATTATCCTACTTGACCTGGGATGAGATGAAATCCCATCCGGAGCGGTTCGAGCGCTTGGACGCACTCGTTAACCTTGCCGGCTCCTCCCTGAGCCAGCGCTGGACGCAAGCAGGCAAGAAGAGAATTCTTCAATCCCGGCAACGAACCGTATCTGCCGTAGCGGACCTGATGCAGCGCCTGGAGCACAAACCTCCGGTCATTCTTCAAGCATCGGCAATGGCCATATACGGCACATCCGAGTTTGAAGCGTTTGATGAGGACAGTCCGGCCACGATCATGGATTTCCCGTCCGAGGTTGTGCAGCAATGGGAGCAGGCAGCCGATTGTATCCCGGTAGACCGGTTAATCAAGCTGCGCATCAGCGTCGTGCTGGGCGATCAAGGCGGTGCCCTCCCCAAGATGCTGCTGCCGTATAAATTAGGGGTCGGCGGCAACATCGGCAGCGGCAAGCAATGGCTCTCCTGGATCCATATCGACGACATCGTGGAATTAATCGATTATTGCATCCGGCACGAAGACATTTCCGGAGCCGTGAACGCCGCTTCCCCGCATGCGGTCACGAACGAGGAATTTGGCCGTAGCGTCTCCAAGGTCTATCGCCGTCCGCATTGGCTGCCCCTGCCTGCATTCATGCTCCAAGCCATCCTGGGCGAAATGTCGCTTATTCTGTTAAAGGGCCAGCGGATCCTTCCGGCCAAAGCCCAGCGCCACGGCTTCAAGTTCCGGTATCCGGAATTGACGGCCGCCTTGCAGCAGATCAAAGGAAGCTGAATCACCCTCCTTGCGCATAAAAACAATCGCTCTCTTGAGATCAAGAGAGCGATTGTTTTATTCGTGAACGTTATTGGACCGGAGATAACTCACTCTCCGTGACCCATTTGTGGTTCTTGACTTCCTCTCCGGATGTTGACGTAAAGTCCACCATATAGACCGTCGTTTGCTCGGCGGAATCGATAACGGCTGTCGCTCCGTTCATCCCCTCCATATGATCCGCATTCACGACGGCTTTCGCTCCCGGCTCCAGGGGCTCCTTGCCCGCATCCTTCAGCTCTTCATGAATGACCCATTTATGATCCTTCACTTCGGGCCCGCCGTTCGTCGGCGTATACGATATCGTGTACACCGTCGTATCGTAAGCTCCGACTATCGTTGCTTTGGCCCCCTTCATCCCGGGCATGTGGTCGGATTCGATGATCGCTTGGGTCCCGGCCGCATAGGCAGGATTGTCCGCCGTCTTCAACCCTTCCGGAACCTCGCCCGATCCGGAATGGTTCATGCTGCCGTGATCCATGCCTTCCATGCCGCCGGTGGTATCCACGCTCTCCGCTTGATCCGGATTCGCGCCATCCGTATTTCCGCAGGCGCCCAGCACGAGGATGAGGGATGCAAAGGCAACCAGAATAAGCGGCTTTAATCGTTTTTTTGCTGACATATGACGAACTCCTCTCTTATATTGAATATTCATAGCATAACAGCGACTTGTGAAGAACTTATGTAGCTGTCTATGCATTACATCACTATACCCATTTTTTCTTTATATCTTATCTTGTGATATATAATAGAGAGACAACCCAAGATACATCCAACCTATATTAAAGGCAGATGACACTGCCTTAGGAACGAAGGAGAACCATCTCCCATGCAAATCGATGACGATGTTTTCATCCCGTTATTCAAGCGGGCCAATTCCATATTAAATCGTACCTTGAGCCGTATTGAACAACAGGAGCTGAGCATCCGGATCCATTACTGGGGGTTCATGCCACGCCACTACGACAATACGGAGCACAAGCATTCTTTTTTTGAAGCTTGTTACGTGTTAACAGGCAACGGAACCTATATCGAGGGCGAAAGAGAGTTTCAGCTCCATCCGGGCACACTGTTTCTCTCACGGCCGGGCGTCCAGCATCAAATAAGAAGCAAGGACGGCCTGGCCTTATGCTATGTCGCCTTTGAACCGGAAGAAACGGCAACCGGCGAGTTTTATGCGGCCGCGTTCCGGTTGTTGGCCAAACAAGGCAATCCGGTGGTTACAGAAGGTGCCCGGCAGGCGTCCGGATTATTATGGCTTTCGCTGTTATCGCTGTTTCATACGGGTTCCGGCAAACAGCACCCGCCGCAAATGCTGAACAGTTTGGCCGCATCACTGATAGTATCCTTTCTGGCCGTCCATGGCCCGGGCTTCCACCATGAGCCTTCCGGCGCCGAAGCAAACGATGAAGGAACCTCCATGTTTCATCAGGCCGAACTGTTTATCAAGGACAACCTCAACGAACCGCTCTCGCTGGAGCGCGTGGCGGGCCATCTCCACATCACGACCCGTCATTTAACCCGGCTGTTTCGCAAATACGGCCATCAATCCTTTGTCCATTATGTACAGGAGCAGCGCGTGCAGCAGGCAAAGCATATGCTCCTCCATACGGATCGCCAGATCAAGGAGATTGCCGTCTGCTGCGGATTCGAGTCCGTGCATTACTTCACCAGGGTATTTACGTCCAAACTTGGCGTAACCCCGGCCCGCTTCCGGCGCTCGCAGTTTTCGGAAGGACGCTACGACTCCGAGGTTTAGCGCCCAAGGGCCGCCGATGTCCTGATCGTACAAAAACACTTCCTCTTTTTATAAAGACGTATCCTCCCTTGCCTTCTACAATGAAGTCGTAACAGACATTCCGGAAGGGAGGATACATCCAATCCATGAAACCTGCAACTGCCTTTCAATCACATCCGATCAATCCTGTGGATTTTCGCCACGAGCCCTTGTTCATGAATCAGGGGATCGACTCCTGGAACTCGTTCATCATGTCGACCCACAAACAAAAATCGCAGCTTCATCCCCCTGAAAAGCGAGGCGTCTACATTACGCTCGACGGAACGCACGGTGCCGATTTCGATAAACTGCTGATCCAGCTTCAGCAAGCCTGCGAACAAGAGGGCATCGCCTTCTCGAGCGATTCGACGTCCCATTACGTAAAACCCGAAGCCGAGCTCCGGGCCGAGATGGCTCCTTATCTGACCGATAACCGGGCATTCGGCTATAAAGCCTCGGATGTCCGTCCCATTCAATATTTTCTGCCGGACGCAAAGGCTGCCTTGCAAAAAAGCGCGCGTCAATTTGACGCGATGTGCGGCATTCACGTGCTGCACGGCCCGGGTGCCTCGCTGCTGGAAGGCAAGACTCCCGATCTTCGCTTCTACGCCGATTACTCCCGCGAAAACCAGCAGCGGCGCCATGCCGAGCATATGGGCAGCTTCGGCCTCGGCATCTCGAGCGATAAGGTTGAGACCTACAAGAACTGCCTGTTTCTCGAATGGCCCGTCTGGGAAACTTACCGCCGGGACTGGCTGGACCATCATGTCCAGCATTCGGTCAACCAAGCGTACTATATGGATTTGAATCGTTCGGAAGCTCCCGTCTGGCTGCCTGCAGCGAAATTGGCAAGCGTGCTGCATCAAGCGGCCCGGCAGCCGTTTCGGGTCAAGCCGTTTTTTGCCCCGGGGATATGGGGAGGGCAATACCTTAAGGAATTGTGCGGCCTTCCCGAAGAATGGCCGAACTGCGCCTGGAGCTTTGAACCCATCGCTCCCGAGAACACGCTGCTGCTGTGCGTGCAGAATGTCACCTTCGAGGTTCCGTTCACTTTGTTGATGGAGGCAGCCCCCCAGGAAATTATGGGAACGCGTAATTTCGAGCTGTTCGGCGATTATTTTCCGATCCGGTTTGACTATCTGGATACGATGCAGGGCGGCGAGCTGTCGCTTCAGGTGCATCCGTTGCAGGAATATGCAGAGGCGCAGTTCAATGAACATATGACACAGCAAGAGTCGTACTACATCATGCGTAATGTCCCGGGAGCCAAGGTGTATTTGGGACTGAAGGAAGGGATCACCGGCGGACGGCTCCTTGAAGCCGTCGAGAATGCCCATCTTCAGGAAGAGCCGCTTGAGCTTTCCGACTACGTTAACGAGTACCACTCGCATACAGGGGATCTCTACCTTATTCCACCGGGTACGGTCCACTGCTCCGGCAGGGATAATCTCGTGCTGGAAATCTCCTCGACCACCTGGTGGTTTACGTTTAAGATTTACGATTATCTGCGGCTGGACGCCGATGGCAAGCCACGCCCGATGAACCCTGAGCATGCGCGCCACAATATCAATGACGCCATGAATACGTCGGCGGTAGAGGACGGGCTTATCGCCAGGCCATCCGTCGTAAGCCGTCAAGGCGGGAACACGGAGGAACTGCTGGGGCAACGGGAAGAACTTCTGTTCCAGGTCAGCAGGCTGAATTTGCAGGATACGTGGAAAGCGGATACCCAAGGAGAGTTCGTTATGTACAATCTCGTGGAAGGCGACCGCGTCCGCCTTGTACCGGCAGCGGACGAGGGTGGGGCCGTTGAATGGGGCTACGCGGAATCCTACATCGTTCCGGCATGTATAGGCGAATACCGATTGGAGAACCTGTCCGAATCCCCGTGCACATTGATTGCGGCCAGGGTCAATCCGGAATGGAATCTCCCGCTGCTTCCGCCTTCCCGGAGAGCGGCAAACGGAGAGTTTTCATGAACCGCCCTGATTGGGACGATCCGGGAAGCCCGTCTCCCCCTGCCCCCATCACCATAACGCTTGATGCCGGGGGAACCGCTTTGAAGGGGGCGCTGCTCTTGAATGGGCAGCTTGTCCCCGGCTCGTTCCTCATCCGGCCTTCGGCATCGCAAGGAACGGCTGAGGAAGCGATCGCCAGCTTCGCCGGCGCCTGCCATGATTTGTTACGCTTTTACGCCTCGGCCTTCCGGCCGGTGGACTATCGCGATTCGATCCGGATCGGCTTTGCCTTTCCGGGGCCCTTCGATTACGCAAAAGGCGTTGCCCTTCTTCAAGGCATCGGCAAATATGATGGGCTGTACAAACTGTCGGTTCGGGATCTGCTCCGTTCGAAGTTCCAGAGCCTCAAACCATCCTTTCCGGGTGCCATGATGAATCGTTTGACCGCTGCCGATATCCGATTCGGGAACGACGCCTTCATGTTCGGGCTGGGCGCCTCCATCCGGTTCAGGGCGGAACGTCTCGTATGCCTGACGCTCGGTACGGGCCTCGGTTCGGCCTTCGTGGAGAATGGCCGGATCGTAGCCGGCAAGGACGGTATCCCTGGCAGCGGCATGCTGTATGCGGAGCCTTACCGGGACCACATCGTGGACAGCTATTTCGGGAGAAGAGGCATTCTGAGGATGGCCTCGGAGCGGGGACTCCTGACGGACGGAATCGACGTTGCCGACCTGGCCGAAGCGGCAACGCGAGGTAACGGGCAGGCCCGCGATTTATTCCGGGAATTCGGCAGCAATCTGGGAGGAATGCTGCGGCCCTATCTATCCGGATTCCGGCCGGATCGCTTGGTGCTGGGCGGACAGATCTCGGGCAGCCTGCCCTTATGGGAAAGGGATATGCAGCTGGCCTTGGGTACGCACAGCGTTCCAATCGACTGTCTCGAGGACGGTACGTCCGCTGTGTTTTACGGCATAGAGAAGCTGTTTGACGATACGGCGAGCGATCGATCCGCTCCATATTATCATTAGGAGGTCCTATCATATGAACAAGAACATATCACGCCAAGGAAGCCATAGACCCGCCCGTCCCTGGACGATCTATGCCATCCATCATTCTCACACGGATATCGGTTACACCGAGCGCCAGGAGCGGATCGAGCAGTACCATGTCGATTTTATCCGCCAGGCTTTAGGCATTACGGATGCCGCACACCGCGGAGAACGTCCCGAATGGAAATCGTTCCGCTGGACTTGCGAAACATTCTGGGCGGTTGAGAAATTCCTCGAATCGGCCACGACGGAAGAAAAGGAGGCTTTTCAGCAAGCGGTAATCCGCGGTGATATCGAACTGTCCGGAACCTATCTCAACATGACGGAGCTTCCGGACTTCGACCTCCTTCTGCACAATCACGGCAAGGCGCAAAGGTATGCAAACACGTTCGGACATCGGATCGACAGCGCCATGACCGCCGACATCAACGGGTACAGCTGGGGTTATGCGGAAAGCCTGCTGCAAAATAACATCGAGCATCTGTTTTCCTGCATCCATACGCACCACGGCATGTATCCGCTGGGCCGCAAACAAACCCCGTTCTGGTGGGAAAGCCACAGCGGCGGCAGGCTGCTCGTATGGAACGGCGAGCATTACATGTTCGGCAACGAGCTCGGGTTCTGCCCTGACGCACTCGGCAAATACATCATCAAGGATGAGCTTCAGCATAATTTGATGGAGCCCGAAGAGCGGCACAACGACATTGCTGCCCTGCGGATTAACCGGTATTTATGGAATCTTGAGCAGGAGTCCTACCCGTATTCCTTCGTTCCCGTCATGGTCTCCGGCCTGGGCACGGACAATGCGTCCCCGAATGCCGACATTGCGGAGTGGATAAGCGCATGGAATGAACAATACGGCGACCAAATCACCATTAAAATGGCCACGCTCTCCGAATTTTTTGCCGTCTTGAAGCAGGAGGATCTGTCCGCGCTTCCGGTGCACCGCGGGGATTGGCCGGACTGGTGGACCGATGGGGTCGCCTCCACGGCGATGCATACCCAGATTTACCGGGATGCCCAGCGCACGCTTCGCAAAGTCAAGCGTCTCGATCCGGGCCATGCAGCGGCAAGCCTCGCCGAGATCGAGGAGGCATCGCAGGCGCTGACCATGTATGCCGAGCATACCTGGGGCTACCATTCCTCCGTGTATGAGCCTTGGCATCCGCAGGTGCAGATGCTGGAGGTGCGAAAGCAAGCCTATGCGGCGGAAGCCAGCAAGCTGGCTTACCGGGCGCTGGATAAAACGCTCGTTGCCCGTCAGGGGGCACTGCTTGCCCCCCATCGTCCCTTACGCTACGAGGTGATCAACACGGAACCGGCCGCAGCTACGCTGCAGGTTGCCGTACCGCTGGATGGCTGGGAACACGTGATTTTGAAGAAAACGTTCGAGCTCATCGACGAAACGACCGGGCAGCCGCTTCCGTACCAATTGACACATACGGGGGCACTCGTTACGGAGCTCATGCTTGAAGCGGGAGAGTCCCGGATATTGTTTATTCATACGCCCGAATCGTCTGATGTTTTCGCTGCTTCCGGGAATATGGCAACCGCGCGGAATACCGAACCGATCGCATGCGAAGGCATCGCCGACATTTGGACCCAGCCCTTGACTCCCTATCCGATCGTGGTGGGCAAGAGTTCGCTCGAATCCGACTTCTTCCGGATCGAATGGGAAATGAACAAAGGCATTACGGCCTGGATCGATAAGACACGCTCGGCGGGCCTGCTGGACGGCGAACGCGAGCACGGGGCATTCACTCCTGTCTACGAGGTAACGCCGGCACAGGATGAGCATAATCCATCCGAAATATGCTCGACCCGCCGCCGCATGGGACGCAACCGGAAGGGCACCAACGTCCAGCGGGATGCCGGGCGCTTAACCCGCGCGACCGTGCTGGACAACGGACCGCTGTTTGCCCTGGTCGAGCTGGTGTTCGACGTGAAGGGGCTCAGCTACTATGCCCTCCACATCAAGATGTTTGCCAACCAGCCTCGTGTCGAGGTGTCCGTCCGCTTCCACAAGGACAGCGTTTGGCTGCCGGAAAATGTCTATGTGGCACTGCCGTTCTCGCTGGGGACGGAAGCCGAGTTATACGCCGAAAAAGCCGGATGCCATATCCGGCCTTGGAAGGATCAAATTCCTGGAAGCTGCCTCGATTACACCAGCGTGCAGGAGGGAATATTCTGGCACTCGGCTAAAGACCGGGAAGCGTTGACCCTGTCCATGACAGACACGCCGCTCGTACAGCTCGGAACGCTGGAGCACGGGCCGCGCCAGCTTCACGCCATGCAGCCGGCGGACAGCCGTCCTTCCACGTATGCCTGGATATTGACGAACTACTGGGAGACCAATTTCAAGGCTACGCTCGGCGGCTTCTACGAGTTCCGCTATGCGGTAGAACGCCATCGCCAGCTGGACCCCCAGCAAACGGCGAAGACGCTGCACGCCTCAACCGGACAATTCACGATCCATCGGATCCATTGATTCATGATGAAGAACAGCTGCCCTGGTAACCAGGGCAGCTGTTCTCATTAATACAAGGAGGCGGTCTGTCGATCCGGCCTCTCCCGTCTTTTGATTATTCGGTTATAGCGGGATTACGTCCAAGCCCACATGAATCCGTCGCGATCCCAGGCAATCCGGCCGCCATGCAGTTTGCGGAAAGCCTTCTTCACGTCCTTGGAGAGCGAAGCATTTCCATTCTCGTTCACGAAAACAAATTCTTCCCCGAAGTTCTCGCGTACATAACGGATGGCTTCCGTCTGATACAAATTGCCCGTAAACCGGATTTCCTCCACCATCCATTCGGCCACCTGCTGTGCTGTATATGCCATATGTGCATTCTTCCCTTCTGTATCCATTCCCTTATTATAACAGAATGGACGACAGAGTCGATTCGCATGGAAGCCGCCCGAAGGGCAGCTGTGCATATTTCGCCATCGCGATAGCGAAAGCAGATTACATCAAGATCCATGACAGCAATAAAAACTGGATGGAACCCGCAATCTCGATCATGCCGACCTTCATCGGTTTCATTATTTTTCCGGCATACCGCAGTGTCTTCACAAACGGAAACAAGAAAGGCAGGCACATCCACGGATGCCCGAGGAAGATCGGCAGAATCAGCATCACCGAATGATACATGATGGCATATGCCGTCCAGCGCCTGTTTTTCCGCTCCCGAAATACGGATTTGACAAAGAATACGGTTCCCGTGAAATATAGGAAATTCAGAGCAACAACAGCGGCTAGCAGCTGATCGAAGCCTCCTCCTCCCAGCATGTATGCAGCGGCGCCTCCGGTACAGAACAGCAGGATCGCACAAATATCGTTCAGCAGCGCACGCTCCGCTTTGCGGAGGACATGCCAGACATTAACCATGATCAGCACGAGAAGGATCGGCGCAAACCAGAGCATCGACGGCTTGAGAACAAGTACCGGAACCAGAAACACAGCGGCAACAAGGGCATAAGCGGTCCCCCAGGATATCCAGGTTTTGCGTTTGGCCGTGGTCTTTAAGGATTGCAGAAACGGATAGGACGCCATATATAGAAATAACCACGCCAAAAACAGCGGAAGGTGCAGAAGGGCCGGCTTGGCAGCCACCATTCCGATGAAATAAGGTACAGAGACCATGGCCCAGCCTCCATGCTCCCGCGGAATCACAATCCTCGTCTTTTTCATGCCTCTCTCCCTCTCCATCCATCAGCTCGCACCGACAACGATTCATCTCTTGTCAGCCGCTCGAAGCATTGCCGGACGAATGGTATGTAATATCGCTAAAGGTACCTACATAATGAATGATGTCGCCCGATTCGTCCCTTACGGCATTAATGGTCAACAGCTCCAAATATTCCTCTCCGTTTTTCCTGCGGTTCCAAATCTCCCCCTGCCAGCTTCCGCGCTCCATGATCTCAGACCACATCGCGCGATAAAACGCCGACGATTGCCTTCCGGACTTCAGCACGCTCGGATTTTTGCCGAGCACTTCCTCCTCCGAGTATCCCGTTAACTTCGTGAATGCCGGATTGACGGCACTGATCCTTCCGCTTGGATCCGTTACCAGAATCCCTTGGCCGGTGGAGTTAAACACCTCGGATTGCACGGCAAGTTTGTCCTGATAATACATCCATACAACAACGACGAAGCTCGCAAGCGCAACCTGCGACAAAGCCATGAAGCCGATGGAATACTGCCCTGTAACCGAATGGATAAAGGAAAGCATCAGCGGAGGAAAGAATCCGCCAAGGCCGCCCATCATGGACACGATGCCATTCACAATGCCGGCCTGCTTATTGAAATAAAGGGGCACGAGTTTGAAAATGACCCCGTTCCCGAGACCCGCACCAACGGCTATGGTTAAGCAGCCGGCCGTATACAAGCCGATGGACGGAGAGAATGCCAACAGGATAGCCGCAGCCGTCAGCCCCAGGAATACGCCCATTAATAAGAACAGCGGTTTAAATCGGTCTGCAAGCCAGCCGCCGACGGGACGCAAAAAAGTCGCGATCATGATGAACCCGGCCGTCCGCATCCCGGCATCCACCTTGGCCAGCTCAAAATGAGAAACCAGGAAGTTCGGCAAGTACACCGTAAAGGCTACGAACGAACCGAAGGTAATGAAATAAAAAAGCGAGAAAAACCACAGCTTTTCATTCTTATATACACCCTTGATCTGTTCCATGACCGGTGTTTTCACCTTGATTTCTTTGCGGTCGCCTAAAAAAACATTGAATAATGCAAATATCAGCAGCAGGATCAAATACAGCTGGACGGTTTTGGACCATCCGATCCCCGTCGCGATGACCGGTGCGGCAAACGTGGTAATGGCTGTACCGATGTTGCCCATCCCATAGATCCCATTGACCAGTCCCAGCTTCTCTTTTGCATAGTATTTCGGCAATGAGGTCACGCCCACCGAGAACACGGCCCCACCGATCCCAAGGAACAAGCCGCCGATGACCAGATGCGTAAAGGATGAAGCCGAGCTGATAAAATAGACCGGAAACAGCAGCAGGATGAAGCTGGATATAAAAACAATTCGTGCTCCGACCACGTTGGCGTAATAACCGAGTGGTATCCGCAGAACCGAGCCCAGCACCACCGGAATGGCCGTCAGAATGGCGAGCCGGTCTGCCGGAATGGCGATATCTTCTCTTATGAACGGCAGGAGCGCGGAGATGATGACCCATACCATAAAACCAAGCACCAGATTCATTGTTTGCAGCGGAAGCTGCAGCTTTTTGATCATTCCCATCACCTTTTCCAAAGCGTAATGAATGGCATATTGATCCCCAGCTCCTATTGTACGTGCACCTATTCACAATGCGAATAGGGAAGTTCCCTGAATCTCTCCGGGGAACTTCCCTATACCTTACCGCAATCACCCTGCTTATGCGTCATTATTAAAAATCCAGCAGTTTTTTCTTCAGCGCATATTCCACTAACTCCGGACGGCTCTTCAATTTCAGCTTTTCCATGATTTTGGCCTTGTGCGCTTCCACCGTTTTGACCGATACAAATAGTTTTTCCGCGATTTCCTTGTTGCCATAGCCCTTCGCGATCAGCGGCAGGATCTCAATCTCCCGTTGGGACAGGCTGTTAAACGGATCCTGCTCCGCGCTCTCGCTGTCTTTCTTGATAAATTCCCGGACCAGGGACGTGGCCATCTGGGGGTGGATGTAGGTTCCTCCCTTATGAACCATGCGGATGGCAGAAATCAATTCATCATCCGGCGCATTTTTGAGCACGTAACCCGAAGCGCCGTTCTTCAAAACATGGAACAAGTAATCGTCATCGTCATACATGGTCAGGATCAAAATTTTCGTTTCGGGAAATTCACTGCTGATCTTGCCTGTCGCAATCAATCCGCTCTCGCCGGGAGGCATGCTTAAATCCATCAACAGCACATGCGGCCGATGCTTGGCCACCATGGCGTATGCCTCAATGCCGTCTGCCGCCGTCGCGACGACCTCCATATCCTCTTGGTAATTCAGAATCATGGAAAATCCGCTGCGGACCACGGCATGATCATCCGCGATCACAATTTTCATATTCCCCTCACCTCCGCCTTGCCGCTGCTCGTAAGCGGGATCTTCAGCTGAACCGTCGTCCCCTCGCCGGGAGCGGAAACCAAAGTAAACTGGCCATCGACGAGTTCTGCGCGTTCGCGCATTCCGTACAGCCCCAATCCGGTTCCCTTGGCTTCGTCAATGATCATGTTAAACCCGACGCCATCGTCCCGGACGGTTAACTGAAGGCAGCCGTTCTCCTCGCATAATCGGACATGTACCTCGTCCGTTCCCGAATATTTCAAGGCATTTAACACCGCTTCCTGGCAAACCCGGTACACCACCGTTTCAATCTCGCTGCCATAGCGGGCCGCCGCCAACTCGGCAGAGAATTCAACCAGCATGCCGTAATTCTTCCCGATCCATTTGAAATGGGAGCGGAAGGCAGCCTCCAGCCCCAAATCATCGAGGGAAGCGGGCCGGAGCTCAACCGACAAATGCCGGATATCATCCAGCAGCCTCGTTAAAGACGCCTCGGTCTGGTGCAGCTTCTTGAGCACATCCTCGCCCACATTCATATATTTAACGACGCGCAGGTCGACCAGCGAGCTTAAGAGCTCCTGAGCCACGCTATCGTGCAGCTCGCGCGAGATCCGCTTGCGCTCGTCCTCCTGTGCCTTGATGACGTATTTCAGCATATTCGTCCGCTGCAGCATTTCCTGCGTTTTCTGCTGCTTCGTCAGATCGAGGAGCATCATCACCCGGATGCCGCGGGCTTCATCGATGGTATGGTAACTGGCCGCATAAGGAACAATTCCTTCGGACCGCGTCTTCAGATAGACTTGGAACGACGAGAATTCTCCATCCGGATAATCCAGATAGCATTTGGAGCAGGAGATGAGATCCTGTTCGTCGGTGTACCCTTCGCAGGTCTGGCAGAAGGACCCGTCCAGTCCGGAGTGCATCCTCTCGATCACTTCAATGTCAAGGATATTCTCCGCAGCCGGATTCATCGCGACCACGCTGCCGTCCTCGTCCATAAAAAAAATGGCTTCCATGCTATTCTGATACATGTTTCTCAGCAAATCGCTCAGATGCTCATCCGTCATTTGAATCACGGCCGTGATACCTCCTTGGCATAAAAAGCGCCAAATTCCGTTCCTATACCTTCCTGAAACGACGCAAAGGCCTTGTGATCCAGCATGTTCTCCTTACGATATCCCACAAGCAAAACCCCCATGACGCGCGTGCCTTCCCACAGCGGTATGGCACCGAGGCTCTTCAGCTGCTCTGCAACGATAATCGGATAATTATACAAGTCCCTTGATTCAATGTCCGCATTCACATTCGGGATCAGCATCGGTTTCCCGGTCTTAAACACCATGCCGGCGATGCCCTTGCCGGAATGCAGCACAATGCGCTTGTACCTCTCGTTGATGTTTCCCGAGGCATACTGCCAGGTCAATACAAATCGGTCTTCAGCCGGCTGCACCAATGCCATGGACACGAAATCGAAATGAAACCGGGTCCGAAGCTTATCCATCTCACGTTGGTAATTATAGATCGGCTGATTCTTCATCCCCATTACTCCTCTGACGTAGAAAAGAAGGCTAAAGAAGCCTTCTCTCGTCCTACGACTCAAATTTGCGGTGCTTTCTATACAGGATATATCTTCTGCCCACATAATTCAACGGAACACTCCACACATGGACCAGACGGGTAAACGGCCACAAGCCGAAAATACCAAATCCCGCAAGAATGTGAATTTTGAACGACAGCGGCACATCCTCCATAAGCGAAGCCTCCGGACGGAACATAAACAATCCGCGGAACCAGACCGAGACCGTTTCCCGATAATTGAATTCCGGCTGCACCGCGTTTGTGACCAGCGTGCTGTACATCCCCATGAAGACGATAAACAGCAGGAGGACATTGACCACCATATCGGAAGCGGTGCTGAGTTTTCGGACATTTCGGATGGCAAATCGTCTGGCGGTTAACAAGATCATGCCCCCCAGCGTTAAAAAGCCGAATGCGCTTCCGATATACACCGCGCCGATATGGTACATATGGTCGCTGACACCGAGCGACTCCATCCAGGATTGGGGGATGGCCAGGCCGGCCACGTGTCCCCCGATGACCGGAATGATGCCAAGATGGAACATGAGGCTGCCCAGCTTGAGATGTTTTTTCTCGATAAACTCGCTGGATTTTGCCGTCCAGTTAAACTGGTCCGTACGATAACGGTAGATATGACCCACGATAAATACAACGATGCATACATAGGGGAAAATGACCCACAAAAATTGATCAATCATGTTCATGAGTGGCAGCCTCCTGACTGAGACACGCCTTGAACGTGTCGCGAAGCCCTTGAACAAGATAAGCATACGGGCTGTTATACTTCTCCAAGGCTTTCAGCAGATGATAGGTGCCGTCTTCCATGACGGCCATCATCAAATTCAGGCTTTCCGCGGCTTCCTTCTCGCGGCCCTGCCAGGGCGCCGCGTACAAAAACTCGCACATCAGCGGAAGATAATCCGACAATTCCGAGCCTTCGATGCCAAGGCCAAACATCTCATACGTTTCCTTAAGCCTGGCGAGCATCTGCCCGCGTTCCCGGCCGTCCTCGAATTTGTAATAGGTCATATACAATGTGGATTTCGCCTGAAAGTCGAAGGTCTGGACATACAGCTCTTCAATCTCCTCCATGCTGTATTCATGCACGATCGTCCAATACGTTCTGACGGGTTCATAGGCCGGATCGGCGGAGTCAAGCAGCTCCTCCATGACAGACGGATGGAAATCCAGCTTTTCCGGATACGTGAGCTGCTGAGCAAAAAAACCGAAAACATGTTTACAATCATGCAGCTTTCCGAGATTAATCACGCCAGATCCCTCCATAGAAATTTTCTTCGTACAGCTCCTTGCCGGTTTTGCCCTGCAGACCTTCCGGACCGCAGCCGCCGCAGCTCGCGCCGAATCCTTCGGAGCCCTGGGAACGGTAGACATCCATATGGCTTTCTTTATGGGAAGTCGGAACAACGAACCGGTCATCGTATTTCGCGATGGCAAGCAGCCGGTACATCTGCTTCATTTGATGGGCAGTCAGGCCGACCCGTGCCAGACGCGTCTCATCAAACTCGGCCCCCGACGATTGTGCGCGCATATAAGAACGCATCATCGCCATTCTTTGCAGGGCTTCCTTCACCGTGAGCGTGTCGCCTGCCGTGAGCAGATTCGCGAGGTACTGGATCGGCGTGCGCATCTCCTCGATCGCCGGGAAAATCATGTCCGGATTCTCGATGGAATCCCTGCCTTCAAAATAGTTCATGATCGGGCTGAGCGGCGGCACATACCATACCATCGGCAGCGTCCGGTACTCCGGATGAAGCGGGAAGGCCAGCTTGTATTCGATCGCAAGCTTATAGACCGGCGAGTTTTGGGCAGCTTCGATCCATTCTTCCGACAAGCCGTCTTTGCGCGCCTGCTCGATGATCCCAGGATCGTGGGGATCCAGGAACAGATCGAGCTGCGCCTGATACAGATCCTTCTCATCCGGCGTGGAGGCTGCTTCCTGTACGCGGTCCGCGTCATAGAGCAGCACGCCCAAGTAACGGATACGGCCTGTGCAGGTTTCGGAGCATACCGTTGGCAGCCCTGCTTCGATTCTCGGGAAACAGAAGGTGCATTTCTCGGCCTTGTTCGTTTTCCAGTTGAAGTACACCTTTTTGTAAGGACAGCCGGTCATGCAGTACCGCCAGCCGCGGCAGGCCTCCTGGTCCACCAGCACGATGCCGTCCTCGTCCCGCTTATACATGGCACCGGAGGGGCAGGAGGCGACGCAGCTCGGGTTCAGGCAGTGCTCGCACAGGCGGGGCAAATACATCATGAACGCCTGCTCAAAGTTGAATTTGATCTCTTCCTCGATCTTTTCGATATTCGGATCCTTCGGACCGGTCACGTGGGCGCCCGCCAGATCGTCTTCCCAGTTCGGGCCCCATTCCAGATTCATCGTTTCGCCGGTCACGGCCGATTTCGGACGAGCCACCGGCTGGTGTTTCTTCTCCCCGGCATTCGTCAGATGTTCATAGTTATACGTCCAGGGCTCATAGTAATCTTTCATTTCCGGCATATCCGGATTGTAGAAAATTTTACCGAGCGCGATTTTGGACAGCTTGCTGCCGGACTTCAGCTGCAGCTTGCCCTTTTTCAGCGTCCAGCCTCCCTTGTATTTCTCCTGGTCTTCCCAGCGGATCGGGTAGCCGACGCCCGGCTTCGTTTCCACGTTGTTGAACCACATGTATTCCGCGCCCGGACGGTTCGTCCAGGTGCTCTTGCAGGTGACGCTGCACGTATGGCAGCCGATGCATTTATCCAAATTCATGACCATGGCGACCTGCGCTTTAATCTTCAAGCCAATCCACCTCTTTCATTTTGCGGACAGCCACGTACACATCCCGCTGGTTGCCGATCGGTCCGTAGTAGTTGAAGCCATAGCTGAGCTGGGCGTAGCCCCCGACCATCTGGGTCGGCTTCACATGGATTCTCGTCGGCGCGTTGTGGCTGCCGCCGCGATCCTTCGTGATTTCCGAACCCGGCACATTGATGTGTTTGTCCTGCGCGTGATACATGTACATCGTGCCTTTTGGCATCCGGTGGCTGACAACGGCACGGGCGGTGACGACCCCGTTGCGGTTGTATACTTCCAGCCAGTCGTTGTCCTGGATGTCGTTTGCCGCCGCGTCGTCATTGTTGATCCATACCGTCGGGCCGCCGCGGAACAGCGTCAGCATGTGCAGGTTATCCTGATACGTGCTGTGAATGTTCCATTTGCCGTGCGGCGTCAAATAGCGGAGCACCAGCGTATCCTTGCCCCCGGTAATCTGCTTGTCGCGCGGTCCGAACACCATCGGCGGAAGCGTCGGTTTATACACCGGCAGCGCTTCGCCGAACTGCAGGAAGATTTCATGGTCGATATAAAAATGCTGCCTGCCGGTCAGCGTGCGGAACGGCACGAGCCGCTCGATGTTCGTCGTGAACGGCGAGTACCTTCTTCCCATTTTGTTCGAGCCGCTGAACACCGGCGTCGGAATGACTTCCCTCGGCTGGGCCGTGATGCTCTGGAACGTGATGCGCTCCGCCGCGCGGTCCGCGGAAATATCCTTCAGCTGCACGCCGGTATCCTGCTCCGCCGATTCCCATGCCCGCTGCGCTACTCTTCCATTCGTAGCCGAAGAAAGATTCAGAATGGCATCCGCCGCATTTCTTGCGGTATGAAGCTTCGGCAGGCCATTTTTGATGGAGTCGTCATAATAAGTTCCGTTCAAGCGCTTCAGCTCTTCATACTCCTCGGCAACCGAGAAGCTGACGCCGTGCGCCCCGACTTTGCCTGTGGCCAGGTTCGGCCCGAGCGTCACGAATTTATCGTAAATTTTCGTATAATCGCGTTCGACCACCGTCAGGTTCGGCATCGTTTTGCCCGGAACCGCTTCGATCTCGCACTTGCGCCAATCCTTCACCTCGCCGTACGGCTGGGCGATCTCGCTTGCCGAGTCATGGGCCAGCGGGCTTGTCACAAGATCCTTGTATACGCCGGGCAGATGCGTTTTGGCCATGTCCGAGAAGACTTCAGCGATCGTTCTGTAAATATCCCAGTCCGATCGCGATTCCCAGAGCGGATCCACCGCCGGGTTGAACGGATGGACGAAGGGGTGCATGTCGGTGGAGGATAAATCGGTTTTCTCGTACCAGGTCGCTGCCGGCAGCACCACATCGGCATACATCGGCGTCGAGGTCATCCGGAAATCGAGCGCGACCAGCAGATCCAGCTTGCCTTCCACGTCCTCGCGCCACACCATTTCCTCCGGCTTATCCTCTTCGTTCGGCGTCGAGAGCAGGCTGTCCGAAGCGCCAAGCAAATGCTTCATGAAGTATTCCTGCCCTTTGGCCGAGCTTGAGATCAGGTTCGAGCGCCATACGAACAGCGATCGCGGGAAGTTTTCCGGCGCACCCGGATCTTCGGCCGCAAATTTCGTCTCCCCTGACACGATTTGTTCAAGCGTGTGTTTCACGATGTCTTCATTGCTCGTTTTGCCCTGCAGCGCCGCTTCCTCCGCAAACGTCAGGCTGTTCTTGTTGAACTGGGGATAGGACGGAAGCCAGCCGAGCCGCGCGGCAAGCACGTTGTAATCCGCCGGATGCTGGTACCGGATCTCCCCGCCCGTCGGCGATTTCAGGGAATCGGCCCCCATTTCTTCGTATTTCCACTGGTCGGTCGCAAAATAGAAGAACGAAGTGGCATTTTGCTGACGCGGCGGTCCCTGCCAGTCTTTGGCGAAGGCAACCGTGGACCACCCCTCGATCGGACGGCATTTCTCCTGTCCTACGTAATGCGCCCAGCCGCCGCCGTTCACACCCTGGGAGGCCGTCAGAATGACCAGGTTCAGAATGGAGCGGTAGATCGTGTCGCTGTTGAACCAGTGGTTAATGCCCGCACCCATGATGATCATGGAGCGGCCGCCGGTATCCAGCGAATTCTGCGCGAATTCTCGGGCGATTTGAACGACGACCGACGCTTTCACGCCGGTAATGTTCTCCTGCCAGGCCGGGGTGTAGTCGAATTCGGCATCTTCATACCCTGAAGCCGCAAGCCCGCTCTCCGCTTGCCCTATCCCATATTGGCTCAGCATCAGATCATATACCGTTGCGGCGAGACGCTCGGTTCCGTCGGCCAGCTGAATTTTCTTCGCTGGAATTTGGCGTTGGAAGGTGCCGTTGGCCCGGTTATCAAAGAACGGGAACCGGATCTTCTGCCGCTCCGCTCCCTGGGACTCCACGGAAAGCGCCGGTGCAATGACCGACCCGTCTTCGCGTTCCAGAATCAGGTTCCATTTCTTGTCCTGCTCCCAGCGCTGGCCCATCGTACCGTTCGGAACGATGATTTCATTCGTGTTCTCGTCGATAATCACCGGTTTCCACTCGGCATGCTGCGAGGCATCGCCCAGATCGCTTGCCCGGAGGAAACGGCCTGCCTTGTAGCCTCCCTCAAACTCATCCAGGAGAATCAGGAAAGGCATATCCGTATATTGTTTCGCATAATTCAGGAACATCGGCTCCTGACGCTCATGATAGAACTCCTTCAAAATGACATGCGTCATGGCTTGTGCGATCGCCGCATCGGTTCCGGGGTTCGGGGCCAGCCAGTTGTCGGCGAATTTGACATTCTCGGCATAGTCCGGCGCGACCGACACGACCTTGGTGCCTTTGTACCGCACTTCCGTCATGAAATGGGCGTCCGGCGTACGCGTTAACGGCACGTTCGAGCCCCACATGATCAGGTAGCCCGCATTGTACCAGTCGCTCGATTCCGGCACGTCGGTCTGCTCTCCCCAAATTTGCGGGGAAGCCGGCGGCAGATCGGCATACCAGTCGTAAAAACTCAGCATTTCGCCGCCCAGCAGGGAGATGAACCTTGCTCCCGAAGCGTAGCTGATCATCGACATCGCCGGAATCGGGGTGAAGCCGGCGATGCGGTCCGGGCCGTATTTGCGGATCGTATAGATTAACTGGGCGGCGATCAGCTTCGTGGCTTCCTGCCAAGATACACGAACGTGACCGCCCTTTCCCCGTGCTTGTTTATAGGATTTGGATTTCGCCGGATCTTCGACGATGCTGGCCCAAGCGGCGATCGGATCGCCGTGCTCGTTCAATGCCTCTTTCCACATATGCCACAGCCGGCCGCGCATGTAAGGGTATTTCACCCGCAGCGGACTGTATTCATACCAGGAAAATGACGCCCCGCGCGGACATCCCCGCGGTTCGAATTCCGGCATATCCGGCCCGCAGGACGGATAATCGATCTGCTGGTTTTCCCAGGTGATGATCCCGTTCTTTACGAACACTTTCCAGCTGCAGGAGCCTGTACAGTTCACGCCGTGAGTGGTCCGCACCACTTTGTCGTGCGACCAGCGCTTGCGGTACATATCCTCCCATTCCCTGCTTTTCTCCTCCAGAACGGACCAATTGCCAGAGTAGCTTTCCATCCTCTTGAAGAACTTCAGCCCCGACTTTCGTCTCATAGGACACTTCAACTCCTTCTGCTTGAATGACAATGATTGGGGAATCAATGTGCCGTTCTTCGTATAGCTTCATTATGAGCGGCCTCACCCTCGGTTCCTATTAGGGAAACTCCTATATTCCTTCGAGAATTCCCTTGGTTAACGTCAGGCGGCGATTCGCGCACGGATCGTCTTGTGAAACGAAAAAAAGGTGTCCCGCAAGACCTGATGATCTTGCGGGACACCTTGGGATTCTGTTGCGACCGCTGGATGTTCAGGATCATTCCCCGATCTTCACCGGGACCCCCGTTTCGGCCGACTGCAAAGCAGCAAAGGTAATTTCCATGGTTTTAAACGCATCCTCGTAGGAGGATAAGATTCCGGAGGCATCGCCGGTGCGAACCGCGTGGATGAACGCTTCACTCTCCCGAAGATACGGATTAGCCCTATTCCGGTATTCCGTCGTTCTTCCTTTTTCCTTGACGATGAGCTTATCGGATTGAATGCCGATGACCCCCTGCTCCGTATAAATATCCAAGCCAGCCCGATCCGACTCCGGCAGCATGCAGGTATTGGAGATCGTTGCCACGGCGCCGGATTTTAATTTCAGCGTCGCAGTGCCCACATCGTGTACCGTTACCCCCTCATGAACATCCTTCATCGCTCGATGGGCAAAAGCCGCATACACTTCATCCGCTTCACCCAGCAGGCAGCGAAGCAGGTCAACCATATGGGTGGTTTGCTCAATGAATTGCCCTCCCGAGCCTTCCTGCTGTCTCCACCAGTACACCTGCGGCATGTCTCCCATCCAGTAGCCAAGCGCCATCCCGATCTTCCGGCCTTCCAGCAGCTCGGCTGCCTTGATGGCCGCATCCGTATAACGGAAATGATACCCTGCAGACGTAATTAAACCGGCCTTCTTCACCTCATGCAGAATCTGCCGTGGCGTATCCAGGCTCGTGCCCAGCGGCTTCTCGACCAGAAAAGGAATGCCCCGTTCCACCACCTGGGCTTCGATCTCTCCATGCGCAAACGGCGGAACGCAGATATAAACCGCATCGGGCTTGGTTGCATCCAGCATCTGCTCAACGTTGCTGTACGCCTTGGCGCCGGCATAGCCCCGCACCGCTTGTTCCGCTTTCTCCTGACTCGTCCCGACAAAGGCGGCAACGTTCACTCCGTCCATGTTGGACACAATATCTGCATGCACTCTGCTGAACCAGCCTGTACCGATCATTCCTATGTTGAATGCCATCTGATCCTAAAACCTCCCCTTCCATTAGAGACGATGCCCTGTTCTTCTTCATTATCATAGTACCGGAAAAGCCCGGCAAGCATCATGTTTCGTCGGCCTTGTCCTCAATTCCTTTATTTGAATAAAAAAAGCCCGCTCTTCGGTCTTGGACCGGGAGCGGACTCTGCCTATCTGAAAATCATCCATATCACAATAAACGCTATTAACGAAACAAGATAAATGATGAGCAGCTTCGTGAGATTGGTTCTCGTTTTCCGCTCATAGTTCGGGTTTTCCTTCTTATTCTCCTGAGATAATCCTACCAGAAGCGTTGATATTCCTCCAATTAATGCCAGCGCGATGACGATAATATACATAACCAACCACAAACAACCCCATTCGATTATTCATTATATACAATCTATTATAGAACCTGAGGCTTCAGGATCAACCTATATCATCATGAAATGGTCGTTTCTGCCTCATTATAATGAACAATCGGCCGATGCACACCATCCAATTGCACGACAGTTGTGACCATCCAATTGGATGGCGGGTCACCCTCCATTGCGGCTTTCAACCTTCGCGCGCCGTCCATTGATGCAGCCGTTCCAGTGCCTCTTCGGCTTCAGGCATCGGAAACAGGGGCCACACATGCATCATGTTCTCGTATTCCCAGTACTCGGCATCGACGCCTTCCCGGGCCATCTTATCGCGCAGCAGGCGAGCGTCCGGCAGCAGGGAATCGTCGGTTCCTGCGAGAATGACCGTGCGGGGAAGGCTTCCCATATCGCCAAACAAAGGACTGACCGCAGGATGGTCCATCGGAAGGCCTCCTGCATACATCCTACCTACCGCTCCGAGCCCGGCCGGCTGGAGAAAGACGTCGCGCTGCGGGATGCCGAGCGCGGATATCTGCGGATTGTCCGTGGCTGCATCCACCCATGGCGAGATCAGAATCAGCCCCTCCGCTTGCAGCGGCGTCTCCTTGACCGACTGGGCCATGTCGAGAGCCAGCGCGCCGCCGGCCGAATCGCCCATAAGAAATACCGGGCTCCCGGCGTGGGCACATACGTGCACGTAAAACTCGCGCATCAGCCCCGTCAGCTTTTTCGCATCGGCAGCCGGAACGGTGGGATAATTGGGTAGGATGACGGTGAATCCGGTTCGTTCCGTCCACTGCCTTGCAAACGCGAAATGGGGCGGCAGAATCTCTTCGATATAGGCTCCGCCGTGCAAATAAACGACTGTCCCCTGTTCCTTCCTTCCATGCGATACATAATAATTCATGCTTACGCCCGATCCGCTATGGAAACGGCGGGTCTCAAATCCTTCCTGATCCTCTGACAGCGCAGGATATGGAGGCAATGTTTCGATATACTGCCGAATCGTTCCGGCATGTTCCCATTTATGATGAAATCCCTCGGCGGTCAGCTGCTCTTTTATAGCCGCGCTCTCTTTACTCGGCATATGGTTTTCTCCCCTTTGCTGGACGTTATCGATATAGGGCAGGCTGGTGCGTGTCCTGCTTCAATATATCACCGCACGCGGCATAGCCGCTGTGGCAATTGATACAGAAGCGTTCATCCAATGGGGTTGTTCGAGATAAGGCTGCTTTAGGCTCTGAGCCGGCAAGACGATGATATCCTATGTAAAAGCCCGAATGCTACCGGGCCGAATCCCTCAGTAATTGATCCGCGCTGTGCTGCAGAAGAAGGCAGAAGGAGCGGTTATGTCCGATAAAAAACGACGATGCGTCATAGCGATGACGGGCAGGCTCATAAGTAATCAGAGCGCGATGCTTCATATTTTCCATGAGCAGGTCAGCGAACCGCTCCGCAGGACCCTTTGAGAAAAAGGTTAGATAGGCGTACAGGGAATGATCCACGGGCTCATCGAGAGGACTTACCCCCGCGCAGGAAAACTCGGTCTCCAAGCCCGCCTGCTGCAGCGAAATCAATATCGGATACAGCTGCTCGTCGACAGGGGTACTGCCGAATAACCGCGTGCGTTTGGGCTGTTTGCGCACCTTGGGTCTGTTGATCCACTCGTTTAGCTCCTGCCTTCTCCGCCTCCACTGTTCCGGGGTATGTGCGCTCAGGAGCAGCTCTCCGCCGGAATCCTGTCGTTCCTGGTTCATCCCGTCCATCCCCCTCATTGACATGGTATCTTGCTGCTACTTTTAGTGTAGTCCCATTTCGTTTGAAGTCAAATAAGCCGGACGGCTGGTCCGGCTTGCGTTAAGGCATGCGCTAACGGGTTTCCCGATGCAGCGTCACCCGCTTCAAACGCGGACAATATTTGCGCAATTCCATCCGCTCCGGGTGATTTCTTTTATTTTTGGTCGTTGTATAGTTACGGTCCCCCGTTTCCGTGCATGCCAATGTGATCGTCACTCGCATATTCAACACCTCCTACCTTTGGTTTTAAATCGTAATTATTACGATTAATTAAGTATACTCTATTCCTGTTTTTGCGTTTTGTCAAGCGACTTACAGCCGCCATTTCGGGAAGTCGGTAAGGTTGCCCCGTCCAATTGGCAGTTCGATATCCCGTCCATATTGAAGGGATGGCTCAAGATTTGTCATCGTAATGATGAAATTATGAAAAGCCTTTATTTATGCTAAATGATATGATTAAGGTTACAGACAGAAACCGCCTGAATATGTCACGAAAGGATGAGGAAGGTGTGGAAGCCGGATCGTAACAGCACACGACCTCTATATCAGCAAATTGCCGATGATCTGGAGCAAAGAATATCTTATGGTGAGTTTCCACCGGGCAGCTTACTCCCATCCGAACGAAAGCTCGCGGAGCAGTTAGGGGTTAATCGAAGCACCGTGGTTCTGGCTTACTCGGAGCTTCGGGCGCTTGGAATTATAGAGAGCCGTTCCGGAAGCGGAACGCGGGTCAGCAACTCCAAATGGGGAGCCACGCCCAAGCATACGCCGAACTGGCGCCGTTATGCGGAGGGAGGGAATTTCCTGCCGAATCTCCCTTTTCTTCGCCGGATTCGGGAAGCGCTGGCGCATGATCCCTCATTGATCGATTTTGCCAGCGGAGAGCTTGCCGGCGATTTGGCACCGATCCAAGAAATGAATACGTTAATGAGTCAAAAATCGAACACGTCCTATTTCGGATATGACAACCCGCAGGGATATGGGCCGCTCCGGCAGGCTTTGGTTACGTATCTGAAAAAGTATCGGGGAATCCAGACTACCGAATCCTCCATATTGATCACGTCGGGGTCTCAGCAGTCGCTGTATCTCATTACGCAGTGCTTGTTGTCCCCTGGCGATGCGGTGGCCATTGAAGACCCGTCGTACTGCTATTCGCTGCCGATGTTTCAATCGGCCGGCCTTCGCTTGTTCAGACTCCCTGTCGATGAACGAGGGGTGCGGCCGGAGGACATCCGCTCGCTGTACAAGAAACACCGGATCAAGATGATTTTCATTAATCCGAATTTTCAGAATCCGACCGGCACCGTCATGGCTCAGGAGCGAAGATCGCAGCTGCTGGATGCAGCCAGTGAACTTGGACTTCCCATCGTGGAGGACGATCCCTTCAGTTTGACCGCCTTCCAGTGCTCGCCGCCGGCCCCTTTGAAATCCGTGGATTCCGTCGGATCGGTGCTGTACATCGGGTCACTCTCGAAAATAGCCGTGTCCGGCCTTCGCGTAGGCTGGATGGTCGCCCCGAATTCCATTGTGGAGCGGCTCGCAGACGCCAGGCAGCAGATGGATTTCGGGCTGAGCGTGGTGCCCCAAAGCCTTGCCGTCCAGTTTATCGACTCTTCCTATTTTGCTCCCCACCTGGACAGGCTGCGAGCGAGCTTGCTGTACAAGCGGGATTTGCTGATCGAGGCCCTGCAGAAAGAGCTGCAAGGCCTGGTTCATTTCCATGTGCCGGAGGGCGGCCTGCATCTCTGGTGCAAGATCGTGCCGGAAGTGAATGACAGCAAGCTGCTGGAGGCCGCCATTCAAAAAGGCGTTATTTTCGCGCCGGGAAGCGTGTACGGTTCGGCTTCCGGATATGTGCGATTCACTTACGCCCGTGCCAGGGCCGAGGATATCCCTTCCGGAATCTCCAAGTTCGCCCAAGCCCTGCACGCTGCCATTCAATAGGGACAGTGCCGGGATAGAAAGTCGGGAGAGAAGCTTCTCTCCCCTTAAGCCGGAAAAAGGTTAGCTTACCGGAGGCTAACCTTTTTTTCATGTTCTCTTTCTAATGAAAAAAGCCGGGAATATTCCCGGCTGGAACGGTTTATATTATTCGCCGGTCTTGGCGAATTGTTGGATGCGCTCCCCGATTTGGTCCCGAACGCGTTGGAAAACCGCCCATTTCTCCTCATCGGTTCCCTGAGCCTTGGCAGGATCGTCAAATCCCCAGTGTTCACGGCGAACATGCGGGGGCGTCATGGGGCAACGATCAGCAGCATCGCCGCACAAGGTGACCACCAAATCGGATTGATTTAACAATGTCGGATCCATGATATCCGAAGTTTGGTTCGAAATATCGATCCCCACTTCGTTCATAGCTTTGACGGCATTCGGGTTCACACCATGAGCTTCGATGCCGGCGCTGTAAACATTCCAATCCTCGCCCAGATGCATTTGGCCCATCCTTCAGCCATTTGGCTGCGGCAGGAGTTGCCTGTGCACAAGAAGTAAAGCGTCTTTTTCTCCATCTTTTGTCCTCTCCTCTTATCCTGATCGTTTACAATAGGGTCAACCAGATATACAAACCCAAGAGTGTTATGAATAACGTCGGGATGGTCAATATGATCCCTGTTTTGAAGTAGGTTCCCCAGCTGATCTTCACGCCTTTGGCAGAAAGGACATGCAGCCAAAGCAAGGTTGCCAGCGAACCGATCGGCGTAATTTTGGGGCCTAAATCGGAACCGATCACGTTCGCATATATTAATGCCTCTTTAATGGCTGCCGACGTATGGGTTGCATCGATGGCTAGTGCATCGATCATCACCGTCGGCAAATTGTTCATAATAGACGAAATAATGGCGGCAATAAAACCCATGGCCATGGTAGCGGCAAATAACCCTTGATCCGCTGCGCTCTGTATGACGCCGGCCAGCAGATCCGTAAGGCCTGCATTGCGCAAGCCATATACGACGACATACATGCCAATCGAGAAAAACACGATCGCCCAGGGCGCCCCTTTAAGCACTTCCTTTGTTTGCACAGCCGGACTTTTTCTCGCCATCAGCAGGAACAATATCGCGATAACGCCGGCGACGATCGATACGGGAATACCTGCAAATTCACATACAAAGTAACCGATGAGCAGCACGCTTAATACGATCCATGACAAACGGAACATGGCAGGATCCTGAATCGCGGTGGATGGCTGCTTCAGTTGGGCAGCGTCAAACTTCCGCGGGATGCTTTTGCGGAAAAACAAGTAAAGCAAAAGAACGCTCGCTGCCAATGAGAACAGATTCGGAACCAGCATGCGACTGGCGTATTCGATGAACGAGATGCCGAAGAAATCGGCAGATACGATGTTCACCAGGTTGCTGACGACAAGCGGAAGCGAGGTGGTGTCCGCAATAAAGCCGCTTGCGATGATAAACGGAAATACCTTTCGTTCATCGAAATTGAGCGCCCGCACCATGGCAAGCACGATCGGCGTCAGGATGAGAGCCGCTCCGTCATTCGCGAAGAATGCGGAAACAACCGCTCCAAGCAAGGAGACGTACACAAACATCCGGATGCCGTTTCCCCGGGCGGCATTGGCCATATGCAGCGCTGCCCATTCGAATAACCCGATTTTATCCAAGATCAACGAGATAATGATGATTGCAACAAAGGCGAGCGTTGCGTTCCATACGATCAAGGTGACGTCCCACACATCCTGAAAATCCACGACTCCAACGAGAAGCGCCAGCAGAGCGCCTCCGCAAGCCGACCATCCAATGGATAGGTTTTTGGGCTGCCAGATGACAAAAATTAACGTGAAAATAAAAATGATGCTGGCCAGGACAACAGAAACCAATGTTCAAACCTCCAATGACGTGTTGAGCTGGAATATAGTTATGTTTTGCATCGATCAATATATAACTATATCCTTATATAATAAACGAAAATCCTACTCTAGCAGCCGCCTTAGCGTCGTTGCGAACGCTGGCTGACTGTGGGTTAGCTGCAAGTACAGTTAACCTCCTTATTCATGGATGACAATACTTCTTGCGAACCTGGCATCTCATTTAATACGGCTTGGATATAGGGCTTGTCGTCCACGTTCAATGAATAATAAACCCACTGTCCTCGCCTGGCTTCATTAACGATTCCCTGAGACTTCAGCTTTCTCAGATGCTGGCTGATCGCGGGCTGCGACATATCGAATATATCCACGAACTCGCAAACGCACCATTCTCTTTCCTTAAGGAGCGTCAACATCGTAAGCCTTGTTTTATCCCCAAGCAATTTGAGTTTTTCGGCTATTTCGTTCATGGGCTCCATTAAGATTCATCCCTTTCTTCCGGCAAATAAAATTACGATTCCACTCCATATAAGTTAATGCTTATATATTAATAGAAAGTGTACCTGATTTCAATCGTTCAGGCGATTTATTTGCAGCCCGAAGCAGATGAGGCCGGCAAACAGCAATCGTTGGCATTTGGTCCACTGCTGATGCCGCATACGCCGGTCTCCGGCAGCTCCAGCTCAACCTTTAACGCCGCCTCCAGATCGCCGTCCAAATAGGCTGCAATGGATCTGACCTGCTCATACCCTGTAGCCATGAGGAAAGTCGGAGCCCGGCCATAACTCTTCATCCCGACAAGATAAAAGTTCTTATCCAAATGACGAAGCTCTTTCTCGCCATGAGGTCTTACGGTGCCGCAGCTGTGTACATTCGGATCAATTAGCGGAGCCAGCGCCTCGACGCTCTCCGTGGCAGGATCGATGCTCAGCCTGATCTCGCTCAGAAATGAAATATCGGGTCGGCTCCCTGTATTCACGATCACTTCATCGATTCCTTGTATTTCCTTGCCCTCGCCATTGGCAGTCCCCTTGATGCCAATCTTCCCATCTTTTTGGGAAAGCCCTTCGATCATCAATGGATTAACCACTTGGATTTGGCCTGCATCAATCAACTGGTGAATGCGGCTTCCAAGCGCCCCGCGAGCCTCGAGCTGATCATTCTCTTCCCCGCCATAGGCTTCTTCCACCGACTTCTTTCTCATCACCCAAATAATTTCCGTATTCGAATCCGTTTCTTTGAGCTGGACCAGATCCAATAAAGTGTTGATCGCCGAGTGTCCGCCTCCTACCACCGCAACGCGTTTCCCTGCGTATTTCTGCCTTTGTTCTGCTGATAAATCCGGAATCCCATAATAAATATGATCCTTCAAATCACGCTCTTCCCGTGTCCATATTCCGTCGGCATGCAGCGGATTGGGATGTCCCCAGGTTCCGGACGCATCGATCACGGCCCTAGCCTCAAAACGCTGCGTGGAGTTATTTGTATCGACATAAAGCACGAATGGTGCAGCTTCGCGATAAGCCGATTTCATTTTATCTGTATTCTTTTTCGATATGGAGACTACTCTGGAATTTAACATGATATTGGGCGCAAGTTCAGGCAGTTTAGCCAAAGGCTCCAAATATTGATGCACGATCTCATGACCGAAAGGCAGTTCCGTTAATACAGGAGGCTTCCATCCTTGTTTGTTTGCGCAAAAGACGCTCGGCGGCTTTATCGATGTTGTACTGCCATGGCGAGAATAGTCGTACATGTCCCCATTGGAGAATGTTTTGTCCGATGCTGGATCCGGCTTCAAAAAGGATGAAATTTTGTCCTCTCTCCCCCAAATGCGCTGCTGCTGCCAAACCGATCGGACCGGCTCCGATTATCGCCACCGGCAGGTTATCGTTATAGGAAGCATGCTCCTTCTTGACTGTTTCCTTGGTGCTTGACGGTACTCGGGGTGTGCAGCATGAAGATGAGGTTACCTTAAACTCAATGTTTTTCATACGGAAATCCTCCTTATTTTTAATACATCAATTTTTTTTGATGCATCGATTAAAAAAATTATGCTTTGGAATTCGGATAAAACACGCAGCACAGCTTCTCGGATAGCAGTCCCTTGACTTCTTCATCGTTAAGCTCGTAATAGTTCCATTTTCCGATGCGCTCCATCAAAATAATGTTTGCATCCAGCAGCATTTTCAGATGGTAAGACAGTTTCGATTGAGGGAGATCCAGCATGTCCGTTAGGTCACATACGCATACTTTACCTCGTTGATTCAATTCATAAATGATTCTCAACCGATTCTTATCGGACAATGCTTTGAATTTCTGTTCATACAGGCTTAATACGTCTTCATGTATGGTAGAGACCTTCATGTTATCACCTCCATTTCCCATCAAATTGTTTTGATGCGATGATTGTAGCAAGTCATCACCGACACGTCAAGCATCAATTTTTTTTGATTTGTTTAATATTATTTCCAGAATCACACTCTGATATGAGAAATCCGAATGAAACTATAGGGCGTCAAATTATTTGCATTTTGCAAGTATGTGTTATAACTTTGACAAGAGGTGATTTAGATATGGAGAATGCACGCGAACTGTTTCAAATCATGACGCGAAGATTTGGTCTTCTGCATAAAAACTGCTGCAGTATCGGAGGGAACGACGTCTCCCTAGTTCAAAGCCATATCTTGTATGAGATTGATCGGCGGCACAATCCTTCGATGCAGCAGATTGCCGAAGCACTAGGAACCGATATTACGACGTTTAGCAGACAGGTCCAATCCTTAATCAAAAAGAATTTCGTAAAAAAAGCTCAGGATCCGCAGGATCGAAGAGTATATGCACTGGCTCTTACGACGGAGGGCAAGTTTATAGCGACTACCATTGATCAGCAGATGCATGACTATCTTAACGAAGTATTTTCGTATATGACCGAGTCGGAAAAAGAAACCGTGCTTCACTCCGTTAAGATTTTCAACGAGGCAATGGCTAAATCCAATAAATGCTGTGGCCCCATGTCCGAATAATACCTCGCCTGGATGCCTGCTGTCTCTCCTGCTGCCAAGCTTATATTTCCTACAGAGGAGGAACCAATAATGAAAAGCACTTCGATCAGACTAGCGGTCACTGGCGATGTGGACCGAATACTGCACATTTATAATCAAGGTATTGAAGATCGCATCGCGACGCTGGAAGCAGATCCTAAAGATATTACATATATGACTAACTGGTTTCAACAACGCCAGGATCGTTACGCCGTCATTGTAGCTGAGAACGATAATAAAGTAATTGGCTGGGCCTCGCTCAACCCTTACTCGCAGCGATGTGCTTACGACGGCGTTGCCGACCTATCCATATACATCGATCGAGCATTCAGAGGCAAAGGAATCGGGAGCATGCTGCTTCAACATCTCGAGTCGATTGCAAAGGAACATGGATTTTATAAAATCGTGTTATTTACCTTTCCGTTTAATCAAAACGGTCAGGGTCTATATCATAAACGTGGATACCGCGACGTCGGCGTTTTTAAAAACCAGGGCATCTTGGATGGCAAGTTCGTAGATGTAAAAATTATGGAGAAGCTATTGGACGGGGCGGATCTTCGATCATGCCGATAATTCCGCCGCCACCGTGCGGTTGCGTCCTTCCCCCTTCGCCCGGTACAACGCCATATCCGCCGCTTGAAATACATCCTCCCGGTTTCCCCCATGCTCCGGATACAGCGATACGCCGATCGATACGGTGAGCGTTCCGGAATAAGGGGTCGGGGAAACCAGGATCGCCCGGCGTATCCGTTCAGCCATACGGTACGCCGTATCCAGGCTGCGTTCGCGAAGAAGAATGACAAACTCTTCCCCGCCAAAGCGGGAGCATACCGCATCCGCGGGAGCGCAATCCACCATGACGGCCGCCACGAGCTTCAGGATCTGATCGCCGGTTTGATGGCCATACGTATCGTTTATCGCTTTGAAATGGTCGATATCCAGGAGAATAACGGCATACGGCTCCCCGAGCGCATCCCAAGACTCAAGACAGCGTTCCAGCTCCCGGCGATTGGACAGCCCCGTCAATGGATCCGTGATCGCTTCCTGCTGCAGCGACTGAGTCTGCTTGGCCATCGTTTCCGCAGCGGCTCCCATGATCCAGTTCAACTGGTCGGCTTCCCGGTTCCAATGCGGCCGGAATTCCTGGGAAGACACCGTTTGGCCGGCTGCTACCGATTTCGTTAATTTATAGAGCCGGGTAAACGGGGCGGCAATTCTTGCGGCCGTATATACGGCAATGAACAGCATGAGCGCGATGGGAAGCAGCATGCTTCTCAGCTGGTCCTGCAAATTTCGATTGACATCGGCCAGGATGGAGCTTACCGACGTCTGCATGACGATCCCCCAGCCATTCATCGCCACGCTGGCATAACCCGTCAAGTAATCGTTGCCCTGCGTATTCGTCACGCGTTGCATGCCGCTCTCGCCATCCATGAGCCGTCTCACGACCACGTTAGAGCTCACGTCCTCCCCGACCCGGCTTTCCTCCAGATGATAGAGCACCTTCCCGCCGGAATCCACGATATAGGAATAGGAGTTTTCTTCATTTCCCGCACCGGATCCGAAGATCCGATGCAATATATTGTTTTCTTCCAGATAAATCGTGCCTGCTATCATGCCGCAGTACTTGCCGGATCCGTCAAAAATCGGCTCGCTCGCAAACACGATCCAGCGGCCGGTCGGACTCCTATACGGTACCGAAAGATAGGATTTTCTCTCGTTTAATGCTTGAATGGCCCCCTCCGTTATTAATCGGGCATGGTTTACCTGATTCCCCGCAGGTGAGACGACCCGAATGCTCCCCCTTTCGTCGGCCCAAAATACGGAATTGAAATAAGGGCTGCTCTGGAGCATAAGATCAAAAATGACCTGCAGCTCCTTTTCGTCGGATGCCGCTCTTGCCTCAATGGCCGGGTTGCTTGCGGCGGCGCGCAGACTTTGGCGCATCCCCGAGAAAAGCGCTTCTATGGTAACCGCCATTTTTTGCGCGGATGATAAATTCAGGGACATGGTCGTGTCGTACAGGGATCGTTTCTCGTTTTTATACTGGATGTAGACCATGATCGACATCGTCATCAGGATGGATAATGAAACCAATGCGGGCATGACCATCGCAAGACTGATTTTGAGGCGTCGTTTGGGTATGTTCATGGAGGCTGTACCCCTACTCTTATGAAAATTTTTTCCGGATGAATACACGATCTTTTCATATTACTTCACAAACGTTTTGGAGTCCATATATGGAATGCCGCATCATGCTCTGTATTTACCAGTTGCATAACGAACGTATGTTCGTTATATAATAGTGAGGAGCATATGAAGAACGATGAGGAGGCATCAGGTATGTCCACGTCTCCGCTGCAAACCGAGGAAGAGCTGCTGTCCGTCAAGGACTGCGTCATTCTGCCGATTTTGCTGGACGTGCTGGAACGGGATATCCGCAGCATGAAGCATACCGGCATAAGCGACTATTACGTGTTCCATCTGCAGACCATTCAGAAGATTACGTTCGCAAAGCTCGCCGAGCTCAAGAGAAGCTGCCGTGCACGCGGCATCGCCATTCTGGAAACCCGGCGCCAGAAGCACTCCGTCACCATCCGTTACCGATGTCGCGGCTACCAGCATGACATGGAGCTGATGTGGGATTTTGTGAGGGCCGATATTCAAATGCGTCTGGCTGAAACATTTCACATTCGTCTCGAATAGGAGGAATCATCATGCATAAACGCAAGCAGCGCGTCGTTTTTCTGGCGGACTGCCAGTCCTTTTATGCCTCTGTTGAAAAAGCGGCGAATCCCGCATACCAAAACAGACCCTTGGTCGTCTCCGGCGACCCTTCCCGGCGAAGCGGCATCATTCTCGCGGCATGCCCGCTTGCGAAGGATCACGGGGTCACCACGGCGGAGCCCCTATGGCAGGCCCAGCAGAAATGCCCCGATCTGGTCGTGATGAAACCGCGCATGAGTGCCTATATCCGGATATCCCTGCAGATCATGAGCATTCTCGAATCCTATTCCGATCTCGTGGAGCCGTTCAGCATTGATGAGCAATTCATCGATGTGACGGCAAGCTTGGCGCACTTTGGCTGCACGCCGAAGGAGCTTGCCCGGCATATTCAGATGCGGGTGCGGCGCGAGACCGGCGTCTATACCCGAGTCGGCATCGGGCGCAACAAGGTTCTTGCCAAGCTGGCCTGCGACAATTTTGCCAAGAAGAATGAGGACGGCATCTTTGAGCTGAACGAGGACACCATGAACGCTCTCTGGGCCTGCCCCACCCATAAAATGTTCGGCGTGGGCTCGCGGACCACGAAGCATCTGGCACGGCTCGGCATCCAGACCATCGGGGAGCTGGCCCATACGCCGCTTCCCGATCTCAAATTCAAAATGAAGCGCTACATGAAAAAAAACTGCGACATCTGGAGCGAAGTGCTGTGGCGAACCGCCAATGGTTATGATGATTCCCCAGTGACGCCCGATGCATTCGACGGGCAAAAAGGAATCGGCCGCCAGACCACGCTTCCCGTCGATTATCACGACCAGCAGGACATCGATGTCGTGCTGAACGAGCTCTCCATGCTCATCTGCCAGCGGGCGCGGGCCAAAGGCTACATGGGCAACGTGGTCCACGCCGGTGCCCAGGGCGCCGATTTCGACCGGCCGGTGGGATTCTCCCGCCAAATGAAGATTGCCGAGCCCACGCATCTGTCCCGCGAAGTGTATGCGGCTGCCAAGGAGCTGTTCCGCAAGCACTGGGACGGCGGCCCTGTCCGCAAAATCTGGGTCTCCCTCGGAGAACTGCAGAGTGACGCCGTTTACCAGCTGTCTCTCTTCGGCGACCGGGAGCGGCTCATGTATTTGGAACATACCATGGACGATATCAACAACCAATATGGTCCCTCCTCCGTTTACTTCGGCTCATCGCTAACCAAAACCAGCCAGCTGAAATTTCTGAACGCCAAGATCGGAGGACACTACAAATGAAAAAACTAACGGGAAACGGTCTATGGGAATCCAGCCGCATGATGCTGTTTGAGCATCGCGACGCCATTTTGGAGAAGCAGGGCGAGAAGCATAAGCAGACCCACCCTCTTCTGGATGAGCAGCAGATGCAGTGGATAATAGAAAAGATCAGCACGGCTTACCGGAACAAGGAACCCTTACAGCTGCAAGTATACGGGGAGTACGGAAATTACGCGGTAAACGGAAGGATCTCCCGAATCAATACCCTGAACGAGCGGTTGCTTGTCGGGGATACATGGATTAATCTGGTAGATATACTGGAGGTTGAAACGGTGGAGACGTGTGATTAACTGCCGCGCGCATCCATATCCGCGCAGTGGCCGCGCGCCGCATTGCCCAAGCCAGGCCCCTGCCTGCTGCCCTCTCGGATCATCGGAGCCAGGGGATACGGCAATTCGTTACATTTTGGATCAAGGATGGGATCACGTTTGAACAACAATATGCACGCTGAACAAGACCTGCAGTCCATCGGACAAAAAAGCGCAAGCTCCGGCCAGTCCGTCCAGCTTCTGCAATCGCTGCTATGGAAACGGCACGATCTTCCTTCGCTGGAGCATGGCCGGCTCTATCGGCATCACGATGGATTCACGCTCACCGGAACGGTCGTAGCCAGCCTGGAAGGCCGGACCCTCCACTGCTCCTACGAGGTCGAAACCACAAGCAGCTGGGAGACCCGGAAAGTCCGGATTACTCTCTCAAGCGGCACGGAAGAACAGTCCCTTCACCTGGAACGGGATGATGAGGGCCGCTGGTGGAACGGCGATACCGAGCTCACGGCCTTTGCCGGCACGACCGACATCGATCTCGGGATCACCCCGTCCACCAACACGCTCCCGATCCGCCGCCTGCAGCTGGAGCCCGGGGAGAGCGCAACCATGACGGCCGTATGGATTCAATTCCCGAGTCTTACCGTCGCTCCCCTCCCCCAACGATACACGCGGACGGGCGAATTCGCCTACCGTTACGAGAGCAGCCACGGAGCGTATCAAGCTGATTTGGGGGTTGACGAACACAGCCTTGTCACAACGTACGCGGACGTATGGAGCCGGACTCGCTGAGCCCGCCCATCCCCGGGCAGTGTTCCCCTTGCCGCGGCAGCATCAGACGGGAAACCGTTATAGCATCGCCTGATCCGCTGCTAGGGATCCACCCGCCATACGGTCGTCCGCCATGCCAAAAAATCCCCTGCCGGGTCTGCTCTAAAGACCTTGCAGGGGATTTCCGCTCCTGATCAATCAATGCGGAACAAAGACGAGCTGCAGCACGAACAGCACGGCAAAAATATACATCAGCGGATGAACCGCCTTCCACTTGCCCTTCACGATTTTCATGAGCGGGTATGAAATAAAACCGAGCGCAATCCCTGTTGCGATGCTGGAGGTAAGCGGCATGGTCAAAATCACGAGAAACGCAGGGAACGCTTCATCAAAGTCGTTCCATCGGATGTGCTGAACGTTGCTCAGCATCAGACAGCCCACCACGATCAGCGACGGTGCCGTGATGGCGGACAATCCGGCAACCGCGCCGATCAGCGGGCTAAAGAAGGCCGCAACCACGAATAGCCCGGCAACGACCACCGAGGTTAAGCCTGTGCGGCCGCCTGCGCCGACACCGGCTGCGGATTCGATATACGCCGTGGTCGGGCTTGTGCCGACCATGGAGCCGGCCACGGTTGCCACCGAATCGGAGAACATGGCACGTTCCGCGCGGGGCAGCTTGTTATCCTTCATCAGCCCCGCCTGCTCTGCCACGCCAACGACCGTGCCCGTGGTATCGAACAGCGTTACAAGCAGGAACGAGAACACCACGGCATAGAGCCCGTGCCTGATCACATCCGAGGCCGCCGTAATCGGGTTCCATACCAGAATGCCTTCCGGCAGCGTGGGAACGGACATAATCCCGCCGGTAAAGGACAGCATATCGGCAAAATAAGCGATAATTCCGGTGAAAATCATGCCGATGAACAAGGCGCCCTTCACATCGCGGGACAGCAGCACGAGCGTAACCGCCAAGCCCACCAAGGCGAGCACGACCGATGGCTGGTGCAAATCGCCGAGCGCTACCAGATTATCCGGATGCGCGGTGATAATGCCGCTCATCCGCAGACCGATAAAAGCAATGAACAGGCCGATCCCGACCGTGATCGCATGCTTCAGGTTCGCCGGGATCATCTCAATCAACCTGCGCCGCAGGGAAGTCATCGATAACAGCAGAAACAGAATACCGGCGATAAAAACGGCGGAGAAGGCTTCAATATAGCCAAGTCCGGCATGCCCTTGGACAACGGAATACGTAAAATAAGCATTCAACCCCATCCCCGGCGCCACGGCAATCGGGTAGCGGGCTACGAGCCCCATGAGCAGCGTACCGATGACGGCGGCAATAATCGTAGCCGTGAAGCTTTGCTCAAACGGCACGCCCGCTTGCGACAGTATCAGCGGATTCACCACGGTCACATAAGCCATCGTAAAAAATGTCGTGGTCCCGGCAACAACTTCGGTCTTGACCGAGGTGCCGTTAGCTTTTAAATCAAACACGAAAAATCCTCCATTCATGATGCTCGGCCCGGCTGAGCGCCGGACCCTTTTGGTAAGTTGTGCAATATTTGATATACTCAAACACAAACGAGCCGTCATCCTTATATGGCCATTCCGTCGGGAATGCCAGCATAAGTCGATGTTCAATCTAAAGCGGCTCGAATGAGAGGAGGCCTTGAAACGATGTGCGGACGTTTTACGCTCACCGTTACTTGGGAAGAGCTGATGACCAGGTATCTCATTGATCCCGAATCGGTCTCTCCCTTTCACGTTCCCAGGTATAACATCGCGCCTACGCAGATGGTTACGGCCATTATCCATGACGGGAGCACCAACCGGATCGGGCAGCTGCAGTGGGGGCTTGTCCCATCCTGGGCCAAGGATTCCTCGGGCGGAGCCAAAATGATCAATGCCCGCAGTGAAACGCTGGAAGACAAGCCTGCCTATAGGATGCCCTTTTATCGGAAAAGATGCCTGATTCCTGCAGACGGTTTTTACGAATGGCAGAAAAACGGCAATGGCAAGCAGCCCTTTCGCATTGGATTGAAGAACGGCGAAATATTCAGCATGGCCGGCCTGTACGACACCTGGATCACCCAAGGGGGCGAGAAGCTGAGCACCTGTACCGTCATTACGACCGAGCCCAACAGGCTCATGGAGCCGATCCATAACCGGATGCCGGTCATTCTAAGACCCGCTGACGAAGCGCTATGGCTTGAACGGCAGCCGTCCTCCCATCCCCATGGGAACCACCCTTCCCACCTGCAATCGCTCAAGGAGCTGTTGAAACCCTATCCCGCGGAGGAAATGCAGGCAGTGCCGGTAAGCACAACCGTAAACTCCGTCAAGAACGACACGGAAGATTGCATCCGCTCCATTACGGGCAGCTAGATATTCCGAAAAGGTTGGATTTCTCTTCAATTGCCGCGCTATTTCACAGCATACCGGCTTCGCCGCTGCCGGTTAGACCACAATAGCGAGGGACTCCTCTAAACGGGAATCCGCCTAAGATCGCCTCATCCCTGCTCAGCCATATCAAAAGCCCCTGCTCATTAGGAGAAAACACTCCCGAGAGGGGCTTCTTCTATGCTTGTCATTCCTTGATGTCATCCAGTTGTTAACGAAACATTCCCCACAGCTTGATCAAATGGAAGGTGTTGTTCGGATCGATGCGCTGTGCAAGCACGAATTGAACCATTTGCTGCTCCTGTGCGGAGCTCAGCTTTTCATTCAAGATGCCGCTGGCCGTCCGGATCAATTGATGTACTTTTGCGCTATTTTGAAGATCCGCCTTGGTCAAGCCCTGAGTCAGTCCCTTGATTCTTTCCTTGATGGCCGGGTTTTTCATTTTTAGCTTGATACGCTCCACCAGCTGCGGACTAATGCCATACTGCTGATAACCCAATGTTGAAGCACCTCCAGTCATAAATGCTGCTACCCTTTTTGAGTATATGACGAAGGTCTGTCCATTGTGCCAACCAATTCATGCCATTAATCCATGATATCGCCCTGGAAGATCTTCTCCTGCTGCAAAAAGTCGCGCAGCGGCTCATATTCCGGCGACGTCCAGAAGGAGCTGTCGCTAACGAGAGCCGCCGCGTCGCCCCGGGCCTCTTCGACTACCTTGAAATCGGCGACCATGTCGGCCAGCCGGAACTCCGGCAGCCCGCTCTGCTTCGTACCGAAAAAATCGCCCGGTCCCCGAAGCTCCAGATCCCGCCGGGATACCTCGAAGCCGTCTTCGGTTTCCGTCATGACCTGCATCCGCTCCTGACCTACTTCCGACTTCGGATCAGCCACGAGGACACAGTAGGAAGCATGCTGTCCACGGCCTACCCGGCCCCGAAGCTGGTGCAGCTGGGACAGGCCGAAGCGATCGGCATCCATAATGATCATCAGGGTTGCGTTCGGCACGTCAACGCCAACCTCAACAACCGTCGTGGATATCAGCAGCTGAACCTCATTGCTGTAGAATTGGCGCATGACCTCATCCTTCTCGGCCGGCGTCATGCGGCCGTGCAGAAGTCCGACGGAATATGCGGGGAACGCCTGCTGCATCTGAACATGCAGGTCAATCGCATTCTGGACGTCCAGCTTGTCCGATTCCTCAATCAACGGGGCGATCAGATATGCCTGGCGTCCCTGATTTACTTCCCGGGAAATAAATCCGAGCACGCGGTCCATCAGTTCATGTTTGACCCAATAGGTCGTAATGGGAATGCGCCCTTTCGGACGCTCCGACAGCGTGGACACGTCCATGTCTCCGAAGGCGGTAATGGCCAGCGTCCGCGGGATCGGCGTCGCTGTCATCGTGAGCACGTCCGGGTTATACCCTTTACGCCTTAGAACGCTTCGCTGATTCACGCCGAAGCGGTGCTGCTCGTCCGTCACGACAAGCCCCAGTTCCCGGAAGTAGACGTCATCCTGGATAAGGGCATGGGTGCCCACAACGATGTCCGTCAGTCCCATCTGCAAGGAAGCCAGCAGGTCCTTCCGCTTCTTCCCCGTTACGCTGCCTGTCAGCAATCCGACCGTAATGCCGAAGGGTTCAAACAGCTTCTGCAGGGAACGCATATGCTGCTCGGCAAGAATTTCCGTCGGCACCATCAATGCGCCTTGGAAGCCTGAGCGGACCGTCGTAAACAACGCGATGGCGGCAACAATCGTTTTACCCGAGCCGACATCCCCTTGCAGCAAACGGTTCATGCAGTAAGGGGATCGCATATCATGCAAAATCTCCAGCTCCACCTTCTTCTGCGCATCGGTAAGCTCAAACGGGAAGCTGCGGACGAACTCCCGGATGGTTGCATTGTCGGCCGTATGTACCACCCCGTCCATCCGTCCCCGGTTCAGTGCCCGGAATGCCTGCATTTTTAACTGGAACAGGAAGAGCTCCTCGTACACCATGCGGCGCCGCCCTTCCTGACCTTCCCTGGAGTCGACAGGCTGATGGATCGTCATAATCGCCGCTTTACGGGGCATCAGATCATATTTTCGGAGCAAGGATTGCGGTAAAATCTCGGGAATCATCTCCCCGTATTGCTCCAATGCCTGTCCCATCGTTTTTCGGATCCAGGATTGCGTAATCTTTCCGCCGATGGAATACACCGGCTGCAGCGTTCCGCTCCGGAAGGCTCCTTTATCCGGGAATTCGGATTCAGACACCGTAAGCTGCATTCTGCGCTGATCCCACTTGCCCGTCAGCACGATCTCCCTGCCGGCCGTAAGCTGGTCCTTCAGAAAATGCCGGTTAAACCAGGTCGCGGTGAACATCCAGTTTTCGGCCAGCATTTTGCAGGTAAGTCGGGATTTACGCCCGTAGCGCTGCAGAACCGGCACGCTGGCTATCTTGGCTTGAATGGTGATTTTGTCCCCGTCCTTGACTTCGCTTAAGGACCGAAGCCGGTAATCCTCGTACCGGAAGGGGTAATACTCCAAAAGATCCTTGACCGTAGAGACGCCAAAGGCGTGAAGCTCCCCCTCTTTCAGGGCGCTCACGCCGTTGATCTGTCTGACGGATATTTGATCGAGTTTGAGACTCATATCATCTACCTCACTTAAGCAGGCCATATATATGCTGCAATGGTTCCCGGTCCGACGTGCGTACCGATAACCGGACCGATCTCGGAGAACACGGTTTCCTCGATCGTGAACACAGCGGACAGCTGCTGCAGAAAATCCTCAACCTGAGCAGGGTCAGCTGTATGACCCACAGCCACTTTAATATTTTTCACGCCGGATAGATCCTGTTGAAACAGCTCAATAATTTTGGCTGTCGCTTTCTTCCGACCCCGGACCTTGTCTACCGGAAAGATAATCCCTTCGCCGTCAATGGACAAAATCGGCTTAATGTTAAGCAGCGTACCGAGCACGGCCGACGCCTTGCCGATTCTTCCGCCCTTCTGCAAATATTCCAGCGTGTCTACCAAGAAGTAGAGGCGGCGCTTGGAACGAAGGTCCTCGAGCGATGAAAGAATATCCGAAACAGCGGCTCCTTCTTGCGCGAGCTTCGCTGCATGAACCACGAATAACCCGAAACCGTAGGAGGCCGATTTGGAATCCCATACGGTAATATCCGCTTCTCCTTCAATAAGAGAGGTTGCAAGCAATGCGGACTGATACGTTCCGCTCAGGCCGGATGAGATGTGAATGGACACAATGGAGCAGCCAGGGTGCTGTTCCAGAATGGACTCATACACAGCCACAAAATCTGCGGGCGAAGGCTGGGAGGTCGTCGGAAGCTGAGGCGATTGCACCAGCTTTTTGTAGAACTCTCCCGGCGTGATTTCCACTCCGTCCAAAAACGTATCTTCCCCGAACATAAGTCTCAGCGGCACAATATGAATGTTGTGTTGCTTCGCCAGGTCTGCCGGAATATCCGCTGTGCTGTCTGTCACAATAACGGTCTTATTCACCGGAACCCCTCCTAAAAATGTACCATGCATAATGTCAAAGCGTTATGAGAAAAACTCTATCGACGTTCTTTCTCCAAAGATAGACCGCGTGCAGCGTAAGTTTTTCTACCGAGATAGGGGAAGGAAAGCCTCTTGAGAGGATACCTGCCTATCTCTTATATCAAGACTCCACGGAGAACAGATAGGAATAGATCGGCTGTCCGCCGTAGTGTACCTCAACCTCCGCGTTAGGGTACTGCTCGCCCAGCCACTCCGTGAGCGCGCTGGTCGATTCCTCGGTTGCGTCAGCGCCGGTAAGCAGCGTTACGATTTCATCGCCGGATTCGAGCATTTTACCCAGCAAATCCTGGGATGTCGTGATCAGATCCTCGTTCGCTGCCACGATGTTGGAATTGCGGATACCGATGAACTGGCCAGCCTTGATCTCGAGATCATCAATTGTTGTGTCCCGAACGGCATAGGTGACCTGCCCCGATTGCACGCGAGTGATGGCATCCAGCATGTTGTCGGTATTCATATCCGCATTCTCGTCTTCCTGGAAAGCAAACGCTGCCGCGATTCCCTGCGGGATCGTCTTGCTCGGGATGACCGTTACGCTGCGCTCGCCTTCGAGAAGCTCTCTAGCCTGCTGGGCAGCAAGCACGATGTTGGAGTTGTTCGGCAGAATATAAATCTGCTGGGCCGAGATCGAAGAAATCGCATTGACGAAATCCTCGGTGCTCGGGTTCATCGTCTGTCCTCCGGAGAGAACGACGTCGACGCCGAGGCTCTTGAATATATCGGAAATGCCTTCCCCTGACGAAACCGCAATGAACCCGTACGGCGCGATCTCGTCTGCAGGAGGAACAGCCGGTGCTTCCGGCGTCACGGTCTCTGCCGGAATATCCGCAAACAGCTCGGGCATCGGCGCGATATCCATTCCCGTTGTCAGCAAGTCGCGGTGCTGCTCGCGCATATTCAAAATGTGAATCTGGGTGATCTCTCCATACATGAGGGCCAAATTCAACACTTCGCCCGGCGCCTTGGAATGGACATGCACTTTGATCGTCTCGTCATCGGCAATGACAATGATGGAATCACCGTTCACTGCAAGCGCTTTCCGGAACTTATCTTCATCAAAGTCCGCACTCGTTCCCTCTCCAAGCTGCCTATTAATAAAGAATTCCATGTCGTATAAAAATTCAATGTCCTCCGTGGACAGTCGGGATTGGGCCGAAGCCGGAGCTTGAACCGCCGAGAAATCAGGAACCGCATGATAGGCTGGTGCCGCGCTGCTCTGTTCTGCTTGTCCTTCCGCGGAAGCGAAGGATCCGGACGCGCCGTCTTTTTTCAACGCTTGCAAGAAACCTTCGTAGATGTACACCAGGCCTTGCCCGCCCGAGTCCACAACGCCAACCTGCTTCAGCACGGGAAGCATATCCGGCGTCTGGGACAGCGTTTCTTTGGCTTTGGCCAGCACCTGCTCCATCAGCTCCACGATATCGTTGCTGCGGCGCGAGAAATAAACGGCATGTTTGGCCGCTTCTTTAGCTACGGTCAGGATGGTGCCTTCCACAGGCTTTACGACAGCTTTATACGCAGCTTCCACGCCTGTCTGCAGCGCTGCGGCAAATTGATGAGAATTAAGTTCTGTATAAGGTGCCGCATACCGGCTGAAACCACGGAACAACTGGGACAGAATCACTCCCGAGTTCCCTCTGGCTCCCATCAGAAGCCCCTTGGACAGCACACCGGCACTATGCCCGACGGACTCCGAGTATTTACTCTTCAGTTCTGCTACGCCTGCCGTCATCGTCAAATTCATGTTGGTCCCCGTATCGCCGTCCGGCACCGGGAACACATTCAGGGAATTGACGTGTTCTGCATGCTGCTGCAGCTGCTCCGCTCCGGCAAGGACCATAGCGGTAAATTCTGTTCCATTCAAAGAACGCTTACTCAATGAGAATTCCCCTTCCTGGCTTGATACCCATAACACTTCTTGTCGTAAATTTCATATCTATTTCATAGCTTATAGCTGACGAAATGCCCAACCAGTAAATAATAGACTTGCATGATTAAATGGATCATACCATCTTGATGGGCTGCCCTCTCGTCCTCTACGTTATTCGGCAGCTCCAAACCTCCTCGAAACATGCCGACCAGCCCACAATATACAGATCATCGGAAATATTATGGACTAATCAACATTGTACTATAATGAGAAAGAGAAATAAATGTTTTTAGGACAGTTGACGGAGCAATTTTTACTGTGATATTATATTTAAGTATTGTTTCATGCAGGGTTAGGAACAAGGAGGTGTAATGAATGGCTCGCAAATGTTATGTAACAGGCAAGAAACCAAGCAGTGGTAACCATGTTTCTCACGCTAACAACCACAACAAGCGTTCTTGGGGTGTCAACGTTCAAAAGGTTCGCATTTTGGTGGATGGCAAGCCAAAACGTGTATACGTCAGCACTCGCGCTTTGAAATCCGGTAAAGTGACTCGCGTATAATCATCTCGTTATATGAAGAAAAACTTCTAAATCTCCAGGCACCATTTGTGGGCGATCCGGGACAAGGAAGTTTTTCTTGCGTTTAGATACATATTCTTCACCTAAACAAAAAGCACCCTGATCAGATAACAGGTGCTTTTTTTATTTAGATATAAGAAAAATGAAAGAGCCGAACTTCCGCTTTCTTATATCGCAAGAAAAACTTCCGGTCGAACGCGGCCTGTCTTCGATAAGTACGTCGCTAGACACTCTTCTTATGATACAAGAAAGCGGCAGAGGCCATGCGCGCATTGGCTTTCTTATACCGCAAGAAAAACTTCCGCATACAAGATGCGGTATGTCCTCCATGCGCTCTATCGGAGTGCTCTTCTCTTGCCTCATCCCCCGTAAACCGGCTGGCGGCGTCGGTCCCAGGCGGAGGTTTTGTTACGCCGGGACAAGCTGTCAGCTCTTGTGAAACGTATTTAAGATGGCCTTCACAAAACCTCCCAAAAACTTCGGCAGCTTGAACGTATAGAATTTCATGTCTCACCCTCCCCATCATTCTCATGCCTTCCTAGATTATGTTATGCACCAAGCCCTTAGATGTGAACACAGACAAAAAAGGCTACATGAGAACCCAGCTCATGTAACCATATTTATGCGGGAATCCCCCGCCCTATGCATCCCCTGCTCACGTTCTGAGGTCAAGATGTTACGCTGTTTCGGATTTGGGCAATGGCCGCCGCCCGATCCGGCTTCCCGAAGACCGCGCTGCCCGCAACCAGGACATCCGCTCCCGCTTCCACCACGAGCGGCGCCGTCTCCGCCGTAATGCCGCCATCCACTTCGATATGGATATTCGGATTGTCGGAGTTTGAAATCCATTCACGCAGCTGCGCAATCTTGCTTACGGTCCGCTCGATAAACGCCTGCCCGCCGAAGCCGGGATTCACGGTCATCACCAGCACCAAATCCACGTCAGGAAGCACTTCCTGAAGGACATGGGCCGGCGTGGCCGGATTAATCGCGACGCCAGCCTTCACGCCATGCTCTTTAATGAGATGGATGACGCGGTGAAGATGCGGGCAGGTCTCGGCATGAACCGTGATCAAGTCTGCTCCTGCCTTGACGAAGTCGGCAATATACAACTCCGGCTGTTCGATCATCAGATGCACGTCGAGCGTCAGGCCCGTATGCGGTCTGATCGCTTGGACGATCGGGGGCCCCAGAGTAATATTCGGCACGAAATGCCCGTCCATGACGTCCACATGAATCCAGTCGGCTCCGCTCGCTTCGGCTTCCTTAATTTCCTGCCCCAGCTTTGCAAAGTCCGCCGACAATATGGATGGCGCAATTTTTATCATGATTCAGTACCTCCGCTTCTTGTCTTTCATCTCGGTATAAAACTCCACGTAATGCTCATAACGGCTTGCCAGGATGATTCCATCCTCTTTGGCTTGAATCACCCGGCAGCCAGGCTCCTGCATGTGACTGCAGCCTCTGAATTTGCATTCAGCCGCATAAGGAGCAAACTCCTTGAAGCAGGTCGACAGCTCCTCGACACCCAGCTCCAGAAAATCCAGCTGGCTAAAGCCGGGCGTATCGGCAACATAGCCTCCGTTATCAAGCTCAATCAGCTCAACGTGACGCGTCGTATGCCGGCCGCGGCCAAGGCGCAGGCTGATTTCGCTGGTCTCCAGCGAGAGGCCCGGCATCAACGCATTAAGCAGGGACGACTTGCCGACGCCGGATTGACCGGAGAATACGCTGATTCGACCGGCCAGGCGGTCCTTCACCTCATCGGTACCGATGCCTTGTAAGGAGCTGGTTATAAGCACTTCATACCCGATTTCTTCGTACTGGCGCTTGACCTGCTCCAATACATCGTCCGAGTCGTCTGCAAGGTCCTGCTTCGTCAGGCAGATCAACGCCTCAAGTCCCGAATGCTCAATATGTACCAGGAACTTGTCCAGCAGATGCAGGCTCAAGTCCGGTTCCTTGACCGAAAACAACAGCACCGCCAAGTCGACGTTCGCGACCGGCGGGCGAATTAATTGGGAAGACCGTGGAAGTATTTCATCCACGGTCCCCTCCCCATTCTCAGTCAATGAATACATCACGTGATCTCCAACGAGCGGAGAGATGCCTTTCTTTTTGAAAATGCCGCGGGCTCTGCATTGAACCGCTGGGTCCTCCCCGGATATAATGTTGCCATCCTGCAGTGGTTTGACATAGTAATATCCGCTTAGTGCCTTCACGATCAGTCCCTCTAGCATATAATAGGCCTCACCTTTCTTGTTGAAATAAGTGTTCTCATGACTTGTTTCTAATCGTTGTCTTTGCCTTTGCCCTTACCCTTGCCGTTTCCTTCGCTGCCGTTATCCCAGTGATAAGCAGCATCATCTTCCTCATTCGAACCGTCCTCGCCATTTCCCTCATCCGGGTTGGTGTCCACCGGTACATCAGGTTGCTCAGGCGGCTGCTCAAAGGTCGGCTGCGGCACGGTTCCGTTCTTGACGTCGGTGTAGCTTACGCTGTACGTATCCACCTGGCGGCCGTCACGGAATATCATGACCGTCGCGTGTTTGTCGGGAGCAAGCAGCAGCTTAACGGGTACCATTTCGGAAGTCGTAATGGTCTTGTTTACGGCCTCCTGGTTGTCTCCCAGCGCGTCGCTGAAGACCACCCGGATTTTGCTTTCTTGTCCTTCGGCGCTCGGCGACACCGGTACGCTGTAATTATACTCAAGCGCATCCGAAGGATAACCGGAGCTGACGAACAGCGTGATTTCGGAGTTAGGCGCTACAGGAACATTAGGCTCATACGGCCATTGTTCCATGACCTCGCCCTTCTTCACTTCGAAGCTGGATTTCTCCTTTATCGCTCCAACCTTAAGGCCGAAGGATTCGATGGTAGCGACCGCTTTGTCTTTGTCCATTCCGATCAAGCTCGGCATATTGACCGTTTGCTTGCCTTTGCTGATCGTGACCCGGACCTCCACCTGTTCAGGATTAATTTCGGATTCGGCAGAAGGGCTCTGATCAAATATCTGATCGGCTGGTACTGTATCATTGTTTTCAGACGACTGCTTAATGGCGTTTTCCTTAATGCCCAAACTCTTCAGGATCTCAACTGCCTGATCAAATGTCTTACCCGAGAGGTCCGGCATTTTTTCAAGCGGCTTTGCATCCCCAACCGATAACTGAACCGGTGAGCCCTTCTTCAGCATGGTCTCTGGTTCCTTGTCCTGTGCAAACACGACGCCTTCATCCACATTCGGTTTATATTCGCGAATGACTTCCTCATTCACCGTCAAACCTTGGGCCTCTAGCTCGCGGATCGCTTCCTCCTCCGTCATGCCTACCACTGGCGGCACCTTAACCTCCGGCACCTCCAGCATATTGTTCACATACATGACGACGCCTAACATAAGGCCGAGGAACAGGAGCACCGAGCCGATAATGATGGTCGGCTTGACCCACTTTTTCTTCGGCTTGCCGGTTGGCTTTTCCTCAAACTCCTCGTCATCCGAGTCATCATCTTGGTCATGTTGATGCTGGCTGCTGCGCTGCATCGTTTTGAGCGCCGGCATGACCAGGGTAGAATCGGCATCGTCCTCGAACTCCATCTTCGGCTCATTGAGGCGCATCGGCATCAAACACGTCTCGAGGTCGTCCATCATTTCTTCCGCGGACTGGTAACGCTCCTCCGGATTTTTGCGCATGGACTTCAGGATGATGTTCTCCACGCTTTGAGGAATGAGCGGGTTCACTTCCCTAGGCTCGTCAAATTCCTCCTGCAGGTGCTTCAGTGCAACACTGATCGGGCTCTCGCCCAGAAAAGGAAGACGGGCCGTAAGCATTTGATATAACACGATACCAAGTGAGTATAAATCCGATTTCTCGCCCGTCACGACGCCCTTGGCGTGCTCCGGCGAGAAATAATGCACAGAACCCACAACGGAGCCTGTTTGCGTAATGGTTGTCGACGTGACCGCTCTGGCAATGCCAAAGTCGGTTACTTTGACCCTCCCGTTACGGCCAATCAGAATATTATGCGGTTTAATATCGCGGTGAATAATCTGGTTATGATGGGCATGCCCCAATGCATCGCAGATCTGGGTCGCAATCCGCACGGCTTCTTCAACCTGCAGTGGCGCCCGTTCTTTAATGATTTCATTCAAATTCTGACCTTCGATATATTCCATGACGATGTAATGCACATCTTCCTCTTGGCCCACATCGTAGATGCTGACCACGTTGGAATGCGACAATGAAGCCGCCGATTGTGCCTCACGCCGGAAACGGCGAATAAATTCCTCGTCGTGCACAAACTGCTGGCGCAGCACTTTGATCGCTACGTTCCGGTTCAGCAAAATATCCTGAGCCTTGTAGACCAGCGCCATGCCGCCGCCGCCGATGCGTTCAATAATCTTATAACGACCAGCCAATTCATGTCCGATCATGAATCCCACCCCTTTATACGTTGCCCGACAACCTCTTCTTGATGTTCAAACATTGCGACTGTGATGTTGTCCTCACCGCCAGCGAGAAGTGCTAGTTGAAGCAGGCGATCCGCTCTTTCTTCCAGAGGAAGGTCAAGTGAACCGGAAATTTGTCCGATCAGCTCGCGGCTGACCCGGTTGCTGAGTCCGTCACTGCATAGCAGCAGCACTTCGCCTTCCCCGAGCGTAACCGGCGTAAGCTCAACCGTCACGTCCACATCCGTTCCAAGTGCCCGGCTTAATACGTTTTTCCGGGGATGGGTTTCCAGTTGATCCTCCGTAATCTGACCACTCTTAAAAAGCTCATTAACCAATGTGTGATCATCCGTGAGCCGAATGACTTGTCCGGGAACGACTTTGTAGGCCCGGCTGTCCCCGATATGACCGATATAACCTTCGGAGCCTCGCAGAAGCACCGCTACGATCGTCGTGCCCATATTGTGAAGCCGCTCATCTGCCGAGGCTTCCTGATAGATAACTGCATTGGCGTGCAATATGGCATCGCCTAGCGCAGCCCGAACGCCGTCCATGGACATGTCCTGCTCCAAAGAGGACAAATCCGCGGCCACGGTATCTACCGCAAGCCTGCTGGCAGTGTCGCCCGCAAGGTGGCCTCCCATGCCGTCGGCAACCACACCCAAGGTATAGCCATGCTCCAATGTGCTAACAAATACCGAATCCTCATTAACAGGACGAACGCGCCCCACATGGCTTACATGAACCGTCTTGATCAAATCTTCTCACCTCAACTCCATATGCTTGGCCCGCAGCTGGCCGCAAGCGGCAGCGATATCATGGCCTTGTTCACGACGGATGGTCACATTGACCCCCTTGTCTGCTAACGCACGTTGAAATTTGAAAATATCGTTACGCGATGTGCGAACATATTTCCGTTCCGGCACATGGTTAACCGGAATCAGATTGACGAAGCAGTTCATATCCTTGATGACGTCCGCAAGCTCTTCGGCATGCTCCACCTGATCATTCACTCCGCCGATCAAGGCGTATTCAAACGTAATGCGGCGTCCGGTTTTAGCCTGGTAATAACGAAGCGATTCAATCACGTCGTCAAACGGGAACCGGCGGTTCACGGGCATCAGCTTGGAGCGCAGCTTATCGTTTGGCGCATGAATGGAGATGGCCAGATTAATCTGGGTATCCTCTTCGGTGAATTTATAGATGTTAGGCACAATGCCGCTCGTCGATACGGTAATGTGGCGTTGGCCGATATTCAATCCTTTTTCATGGATCATCGTGCGCAGGAATTTCATGGTCGCCTCATAGTTCTCAAACGGTTCGCCTGAACCCATGATCACGATGCTGCTGACGCGTTCTCCCGTTTTATCGAGAATCTTCTGTGCCTGAACCACCTGGGCAACGATTTCGCCGGAGGTCAGGTTTCGCTTCAAGCCACCCAGTGTGGATGCGCAGAACGTACAACCGATACGGCAGCCGACCTGCGTCGTAACGCAGATGCTGTTGCCGTAGTTATGCCGCATGATGACGGTCTCGATGGCATGGTCATCATGAAGGCCGAACAGAAACTTGACCGTTCCGTCCTTGGATTCCAGCTTGGTGATTTCCGTCAGGGTCACGAAGCTGAACTCCTGCTCCAGCTTGGCCCGAAGCTCTTTGGACAGATTCGTCATTTCCGCGAAGTCGTTCACCCGCTTCACGTACAGCCAGTCATAAATCTGGGTTCCCCGAAACGCGGGCTCCCCGTTCTCTTGAGCCCAGGCTTGAAGCTCTTCCAGTGAATAATCATATATAAAAGGTTTCATTCTCACCACACCTGTCTAGTTTAAAGGATGTCCGGCCAGCATTCTTCCGAACGCTCCCTATTTCATTCATATGCATCTCTTTTTTCATTCTTCCTATTCTAACATAAATAAAAGAGACGGTAAAAGAGGAAAACCCGCCGGCATAGGCGGGATACGACTATAGTCATGGCGGCAAGCGCCCTTAAGAGGAACGTCTGCCGAGTCTGGCAATGTAAAAGCCGTCGCTGTGATAGTGCTGGGGCAGGATTTGAATGCCGCCGCCTCGCGAAAGCGAATTCTCGCCCAGCCGGCTTAAGGCTCCAAGGCCGTCTTCTGCAATGGCAAATTCGGAATGGCCTTCCAGAAAAGCAGATATCACGCCTTCATTCTCCATCGGTTCAATCGTGCACGTGCTGTATACCAAGATCCCTCCGGGACGGAGCAAGGTCGAGACCGACTCCAGCAGCCTGAGCTGCAGCGCCGCAATCTCATGGATGTCCTCCTGGGACTTGCCCCACTTCAGATCCGGCTTTCGCCGGATCACGCCAAGGCCCGAGCAGGGAGCATCCAGCAAAATTCGGTCGAAAGACGCAGGCTCGAAGCGGTCTGCCAAATCCAGCGCGTCCCCCGTCACGATCGAAATGCTGTCCAGTCCCAAACGGCTGGCCTGATCCGATATCAGCTTCCCTTTATGGGCATGAATATCGTTGGCGACGATGCTGCCCTCGTCCTTCATCAGCTCGCCCATATGGGCGCTCTTTCCGCCCGGGGCCGCGCAGCAATCGAGCACGCGCATGCCCGGCTCGGGCTGAACGGCCTCGGCCACGAGCATCGAGCTTTCGTCCTGGATCGAGATCATCCCGTCACGATACCAATCGGTCAAGGCCATATTGCCCGCACCCTTAACGACAATCCCGTAGGGACTAACCGACGATGGGGAAGCATCCAGGCCATGGCTGCCCATTAATTTCAGCATGTCGTCGCGGCTGATCATCGTGGTGTTCACCCTCACGCTGACAGCCGGCGGTTCGTTGTTTGCGGCACAGATCGCCTCCGCTGCCTCCGTACCGTACTGGGAGATCCAGCGCTCCACCAGCCACTGCGGATGGGAATGCAGAAGGGAAATGCGCTGGGCGTCCGTCATATCCTCCGGAATGGCCAAGGTTTCCTTCTGACGCAGAATATTCCGAAGCACCCCGTTCACCATGCCGGAGATCCCTTGATGCCCGCGGCGCTTCGCCAGATTAACGGCCTCGCTGACAACCGCATGGTCCGGGATCCGATCCAGATACACGATCTGATAAAGGCTGATGCGAAGCAGCGCCCTTACCCAAGGCTGAAGCTTCCGCACCCCTTTGTTGACAAACTTGTCCAAAAAATAATCAAGCGTGTTCAGCCGCGAGATCGTGCCGTAGATCAGCTCCGTGGCTAGTCCCGCGTCGCTCTTGGCAAGCGAGGATTTCTGCAGAGCGGAGTTGAGCAGGAGATTGCTGTACGCCCCCTCCTGCTCAACCTGAGTCAATACATTCATCGCCAGCTCCCGGGGAGAGTCCAGGCGTCCCTTCGGGCTGCGGTTTCCGCTCACGACAGCACCGTCCCGGCCGTCAGGCTCGTCCCGCGGACGAATTGCGCCGCATCCATTGCCTTCTTGCCGCTAGGCTGAACCGTAAGCAGCGTCAGCGTACCGTCGCCTGTTTTCACGACGATCCCTTTCTCCTGCAGCTCGAGCACGGTCCCGGGCTGTGCATCGCCAGATGCCTTCTGGGCGCTGTCCGGCTTAACCGCTGCCCATACTTTAAACACTTCGCCGTTCCACAGCGTGAACCCGCCGGAATAAGGAACCAGGCCGCGAATCTGATCGTAGATTTCCCGGGAAGTGCGGCTCCAGTCGATCTTCTCGTCATCCCGGGTCAGATTCGGAGCATACGTTGCCTTCGAATCATCCTGAGGCTCGGCCTCCACTTTGCCCTTCACGAGCCGCGGCAGCTCCCGCCGAAGCAGCTCCGCGCCGGCTTGGCTCAGTTTCTCGAACATGGTTCCAGCCGTATCGTCGTCTTCAATAGGGACCTCGGCGCGGGCGATCATGTCCCCGGTGTCGAGTCCCTCCGCCATATACATCAGCGTGATGCCCGTGACGGACTCTCCATTGATGATGCTCCGCTGAATCGGCGCTCCTCCCCGATAAGCGGGGAGGAGCGAGCCGTGGACGTTCAGACAGCCAAGCGCTGGCATATCCAGCACCGATTTCGGCAGGATTTGGCCGTACGCGGCCGTGACGATCAGATCGGGTTTATATTCGGCCAATTCGGCCACGGCTTCCGGATTCCGCAGTCGCTGCGGCTGCAGGACTGGGATGCCGTGACGAAGGGCGGCTTCCTTGACCGGCGTCGGGGTCAGCACTTTTTTGCGCCCCTGCGGACGGTCAGGCTGCGTAACGACGGCGGCTATCGTGTATCCTTCGGCAATCAGCATTTCCAGACTGGGTACTGCAAAGGCGGGGGTGCCCATAAATACGATATTCATCGGTTCTCCAACTCACTTCTCGGCTGTTCCGGAACATACTCATACACCCGGTCGGCGATTTCCGTAAACAGCACCCCGTTCAAATGATCGATTTCATGCTGAAATGCTCGCGCAAGCAGCCCTGTACCCGTAATGACAAGCTCATTGCCTTCGCGGTCAAGCCCCTTAACCGTTACTTTCTCCGCACGTCGAACATCCCCGTTCCAGCCTGGAATACTCAGGCAGCCTTCCGGCCCGAATTGCTCGCCCTCGCTCTCGACGATCTCCGGGTTAATCATCTTGATCAAGCCGTGCTCATCGCCCGCATCGATAACAATCAGGCGCTTCAGTATGCCGACCTGCGGCGCGGCCAGCCCGACGCCTTCCGCATCGTACATGGTATCGGCCATATCGTCCAGGAGCTTTTGAACGTTCGGCGTAATTTTGGTAACTTCCTTTGCCTTTTTATGAAGAACCTCATCCGGTTCTTTAACGATAATACGAATCGCCATGTCTACGACACCATCCTTGTGCTTTTCATCATTATATGCGCTATTACATTAACATTTGCGGATCAACGTCAATACTGATTTGGAGCTTGCCGTCCCGCGCCGAATCCTGAAGTTTCTCGGCAACCGAACGCACCAGCGAGACGGCATCCATCGTTCCCCGCCATTTTATCATACATTGAAATCTGTATCTATTTTTTAACCGCGGAATGGGGGAAGCCACCGGACCCAGGATATCGAGCGCGCTTGCGTCGAACCGGTCCAGGCTTCCGAACCATCCCCGGCGGTCGGATTCGCTTTTGATGGAGGCGGCAAAATTCTCTGCCAGTCGTACGAGCAGCGGCAGCTGTTCATGCGACAGCGTCACCAGGATCAGCCTGCAGTACGGCGGATAATGGAGCGCTTTGCGGTGCTTCAGCTCATCCTTGACGAAGGATAAATAATCATGGCTGCTTGCATGAATAATCGAATAATGCTCGGGCGTGTAGGATTGGATGACCACTTCACCCGGCAGCTGATGGCGTCCTGCTCTTCCGGCCACCTGAGTCAGCAGCTGAAACGTCTTCTCCGCCGCCCGGAAGTCGGGCAGATTCAGCGCCGAATCGGCCGTAATGACGCCGACCAGAGTGACATCCGGGAAATCCAGGCCTTTGGCGACCATTTGAGTTCCAAGCAGCACGTCGCCCTTTTTATCCCGAAACTGCTTCAGCAGCTTCTCGTGGGAGCCCTTCTCGGTCGTCGTGTCCACGTCCATCCGAATGACGCGAATCCCGGGGAACAGCTTGGCCAATTCTTCCTCGACACGTTGCGTGCCCGTTCCGAAATAGCGTATATGCTCGCTCCCGCAATCCGGGCAAACCTCCGGCGCCTGTGCGGCGTAACCGCAATAATGGCAGCGCAGATTGTTCGATTTCTGATGGTAGGTCAGCGAAATGTCGCATTCCGGACAGCCTGCCACATATCCGCAGCTCCGGCACATCACGAAAGTGGAGTACCCCCGCCGATTCAGCAGCAGCACCGTCTGTTCTCCGCGTTCCAGCCGCGCCGAAATCGCGGCATGCAGGGAGCGGCTGAACATGGAGCGATTTCCTTCCCGAAGCTCCTCCCGCATATCCACGACCTGAACAGCCGGCAGCTGGTTGCCCAGCGCACGGCTCGGCATCTCCAGCAGATGCGGCGCAAAATCATCCTGAGCCTGCGATCTCGCCGCATGGTAGCTTTCAAGCGAAGGCGTTGCCGAGCCCAGAATGACGGCTGCACCTGTCAGCGAGGCACGGTGAATCGCCACGTCCCTGGCATGGTACTTCGGCGTTTCTTCCTGCTTATATGAACTTTCATGCTCTTCATCCATAATAATAAGGCCAAGTCGGTCAAACGGCGCAAACACCGCCGATCGTGCTCCCACGACAACCGAGGCCCGGCCTTCCCTAATTTTGCGCCACTCATCGTAGCGCTCACCATCCGAAAGCCGGCTGTGCATGACGGCCACGCGGTCGCCGAAGCGGGCTTTGAACCGCTCCACCATTTGGGGCGTGAGCGATATTTCGGGCACCAGGACAATCGCCTGACGCTCCTGATCCATACAGCGCTGAATGGTCTGCAGGTAGATTTCGGTCTTGCCGCTGCCCGTTACCCCGTGCAGGAGAAACGCGCCATGCTTGCGTTCATCCAGCTTGCGCACGATGCTCCGATACACAGCCTGCTGCTCCGGCGTGAGCGCAAGCGGGGCGCTGGGCGTAAAGTGCCGTCCCCGGTACGGGTCGCGGAACACTTCGACATCCTCAAGGGTAATCAGTCCCTTGTCGGCCAGCGCCTTCACGGTGCCTGCGGTGACGCCGAGCGTCTGCAGCAGATCCTTCTGCGATATCGGCAGGAAGTCCTCCATCTCTACGATATATTGGAGCACTTCCTTCTGCCGCTGAGCCTTAGCCGGAAACGAAGCCAGCGCCACATGCGCTTCCTCGCTCGAAACGGCAAGCTCTACCGCTTTCATCGTTTTTTTCTGCAGTTTGTCCTTGATTTGCTGGAATTCGCTTAACCGCCCCCGGCCGATCAGCGCTTTTACGGTGGCTGCCGCATCCGGGAACGCTCGCGTTAACTGCTGGAGCGACACCTCGCCTCGCTGACCGACAAACCGGATGATCTCCTGCTCCAATTCGCTTTCCGGCAGGAGCCCGAATAATCCGCCGCTTTCATCCGACAAGCCCGCATCCGGCTCGCCAAGGGAAATATACCGCTCGGCTTTTCCCTTCAGCGCCGTTGGCAGCATCGATTGAAGAGCGGATATATAACGGCATGCATACCGCTCTTTCATCCATTCTCCAAGCTCAATCAGCTCAGGCGAGAGCGGCGGCATCACATCAAGGACTTCCTGAATCGGCTTCATTTTGGCCGTATCCATCTCGGGCCGGGGATGCAGCGAAACCACGAATCCCTGAAGCGTACGGTGACCGAACGGCACGCCGACCCGGCTGCCTACCTCGACCCATGGCCGGAGCTCCTCCGGTATCAGATAATCAAATGGACGGTCCGTATCCTTGGACGGCACGTCCACAATCACACGGGCCATTTCCATCAGGATAACCTCCCGGTCAACCGTTCGGCCGCCAGCGTTAACAGCCTCAGGGCCACTTCCTCCTTGGACATCACGGGCAGCTGCAGGACGAGCCCTTCTGCATCGAATATATGAACGCTGTTCGTGTCCGTGCCAAAGCCGGCGCCTTCCTGCGTAACATCATTGGCAACGATCAGGTCGCAATTTTTGCGTTTCAGCTTTTCCCTGGCGAACTGCTCTACCGTATCCGTCTCGGCGGCAAATCCGATCAAGAACTGGGAGGTCTTTTGGCGTCCCAGGCTTTCCAGGATATCCGTGGTCTTGACAAGATCCAGCGTCATCGTTTCCCCGCGCTTCTTGATCTTTGACGTCGCTGCCTCCGCAGGACGATAATCGGCGACCGCTGCCGCCTTAACCACGATATCGCTCGTTTCGAACACGCGCTGCACCGCTTCGTACATGTCCTGGGCCGACTCCACTCTCTCCGCAGGAATTCCCTCTGGCGGGGCTTCATCGGTATGAGCCGCAATGAGGTGGACGTCCGCTCCCAGCTGCTTGGCGGCTTTAGCAATCGCAAACCCCATTTTTCCGGAGGAATCATTCGTGATATAACGGACCGGATCAATGCGCTCGATCGTACCGCCGGCCGTGACAACCACTTTTTTGCCGTGCAATATGCCTGTTGAGACGCTTTCCACGTCCTGATTCGACGCCGCGGACTCGACTGCGCGCCCTTGGAAAAACCGTTCAACCACATCCACGATCGTATCAGGCTCCTCCATCCGTCCCTTTCCGACGTATCCGCATGCCAGAAGTCCCTCTCCGGGTTCAATCATGGACACCCCGCGTGAAACCAGCGTCTCCATATTGGCCATGACGGCCGGATGCGTGTACATATGCACGTTCATCGCCGGCGAGATCATGACAGGAGCCGTGGTCGCAAGCAGCGTCGTGGTCAGCATGTCATCCGCCAGGCCATGTGCCATCTTGCCGATGATATTGGCCGTCGCCGGAGCAATCAGCACCAGATCGGCCAGGTCGGCCAAGTGAATATGCGAGACGACCGAGGGGTCCCTTTCGTCAAAAGTATCGCTATATACCGGGTTTTTGGTCAGCGTCTGCAGCGTTAATTCCGGAATGAACTGCTTGGCGGATTCCGTCATGATGACATGCACATCCGCTCCCCTCTGGACAAGCCTGCTGCATAAAGTCGCTGCTTTATACGCGGCAATGCCACCTGTAACGCCAAGTACGACGACTTTTCCGTTCAACATGACAATCCCCCGCTTTCCATTTGTATGAAGGCTGTACTTTCATATCTTCTCAAAAAAATAACAACCTTTCGGTTGTCACATTTTCGCGCGCTAACGCATGGTATTCGAATGTTGAAAAAAAGCCCTAGTCCTCTCCACGCTCAATCTTCACGTAATCGCCATAGATTTCTTCCAGAGCGACACCGACGAACTTATGGGATTTCGGATGTTTCAACTCGCTGACTTCTCCTTCACGCAGTTGGCGTGCACGGCGCGAAGCCGCAACCACAAGAGAATATTTACTGTCCACTTTATTCATCATTTCATCAATGGATGGATATAACACAGTCGAAGCACCTCTTCTTTATTTACTTGAAAGTTTTACGCCGTCTATGAAAAAACAGCTTACTTTCTCACCTTACAATGTTCGGCTATAATGATAGATTGTATTCTCTCGCAAGCAAGATTGATTTCATCGTTCACTACGGCATAATCATAATGCTGCAGCAGATTGATTTCGTCAACAGCTACGGACATGCGGTGGTCGATCGTGGCCTGACTTTCTGTCCCCCGGCCCTGGATCCGATCTTTCAGTTCGTCCAGCGACGGCGGCATCAGAAACACAAAGATACCGTCCGGAAACTTCTCCTTGACCTTCAGCGCGCCCTGCACTTCGATCTCCAGTATAATATCCTTGCCGGTGGCTAATGTTTCTTCCACAAAATCACGCGGGGTTCCATAATAGTTCCCGACGTATTCCGCATATTCGAGAAGCTGGTCGTTCTCAATCATATCCATGAATTGTTCCCGACTTTTGAAAAAATAGTTTACGCCGTTTACCTCACCGAGCCGCGGCGAACGCGTCGTAGCCGACACCGAATACACCAGTTCCGGAACCCGGCTGCGAAGTGCCGTACAGACGGTTCCCTTTCCAACCCCGGAAGGACCGGACAATACAATCAATAATCCTTTAGACATAGTACTCCTCATCTTATTCGTCGTTGTCGTCATCTTTGCTGGACAGACGGTGAGCCACCGTTTCCGGCTGTACGGCCGATAAAATCACGTGGTCGCTATCGGTAATGATAACAGCCCGCGTCCTTCGGCCATATGTAGCATCAATCAGCATATGACGGTCCCGTGCTTCTTGAATGATCCTCTTGATTGGAGCCGATTCAGGACTCACGATTGAGATGATCCGATTGGCCGATACGATGTTTCCGAAGCCAATATTAATAAGTTTGATTGCCATAGTGCGGTTGCTCCCCCTATACATTTGACTCTTACTTGCCGATGAAACTGCGGTTATTCCACATTGGCGGCTTGTTCACGAATCTTCTCCAGTTCCGCTTTCATTTCGACAACACGGTTTACCAGAGTCAGATGATTGGCTTTCGATCCAATCGTATTGACTTCTCTGTTCATTTCCTGAATCAGAAAATCCAGTTTACGGCCTACAGGGCTTTTCTGAAGAAGCAGCTCCCTGCATTGTTCCAAATGGCTGTGAAGTCGAATCAACTCCTCGTCCACATTGGAACGTTCAGCAAACAGAGCGACTTCCATTCCGAATATATGTTCATCAACAGCAAGCGATCCGTCATCAAGAGATTCAATGCGCTGCCGCAGGCGCTTCCGGTATTCGGCCGGAACCTCCGGAGCAAGCTCGGTCATCTCCCGGTGCAGCACCTGCAAGCGGTCAAGCCTCTGCCCGATATCCTTCGCGAGAAAAGCGCCTTCCCTGCTGCGCATCTGGACCAGACCCTCAAGCGCTTGTTCCAGACCTTGAAGAAGCGCATCATTCCATAACTTCTGCTGCGCTTCATCCATGGAAAGTCCGCTCGGAGTAACAAGAACATCTGGCAGCGTCAAAATATCCCGCACCGCCAGATCTCCCGTGATTCCGTATGACTTCAAATCCTCGGCTGCCTGTAAATACGCTTGAACCATGGCATGGTTCAGCACGGCACCCTGAGTCTCGCCGTTGTTTTCCTTGTTAATATAAACATCAATCCGTCCGCGTCCGATCCGGCTCTGTACCGCCCGTCGAAGCGAATCCTCGAAGAGCGCCCATTCACGGGGCATGCGAAAGACGATCTCGCAGTACCGGTGATTGACTGACTTCACTTCGAAAGAGATACTGTAGCCTTGAAAATCGACAACGGATTGCCCATATCCGGTCATGCTCAATGACATCGGAATCACATCCATTACACTATTGTAATTGATAATTATTAATGAAACAAGGGGGTCAATCGGCGGCCCGATTTCTCCCAGACGTACTCCATTAATTGTACGCTCATTTCATAGAACATAAACGGCGTCATCAAATAGATGCCGTTAAAATGCTCTGTCGCAACATCCAGCAGCTCCTTGCCGATCTTGACGCCCATCGCCCGGCCCGCTTCGCCTTCAAGTCCCGCCATGCGGCTGCGGACTTCGTCCGACAGCTGAATGCCCGGCACCTCATTGTGCAAATACTCGGCATTGCGCCCGCTTGCCAGCGGCATGATGCCGATGAAGATCGGAATATCCAGATGCGCCGTCGCTTCCCGAAGCCTAACCATTAACTCGGGATCGTAAACGGGCTGCGTCATGACGTAATCGGCGCCCGAAGCAATCTTCTTCTCCAAGCGGGCAACCGCTTTGTCCAGATGCCTTACATTCGGATTGAACGCTGCCCCGACAACGAATTTCGCCTTTTGCTTCAGCGGCTTTCCGGAGAAAGCAATGCCGTCGTTCAGCTGCTTGATCATCCGAATGATTTCAAACGAGGTCATGTCGTAAACCGAGCTGGAATCCGGCAAATCCCCAAAACGGGCCGGATCTCCCGTCACCGCAAGCACATGGTCGATGCCGAGCGCGTCGAAGCCCATCATGTGCGACTGCGTGCCGATCAGGTTCCGGTCGCGGCAAGCAATGTGAATCAGCGGCCGCAGTCCCGTGCGTGCTTGTACCAGATGGCCGAGAGCCATATTGCTCATGCGGGTTACGGCCAGCGAGTTATCCGCAAGGGTCAGCGCATCGGCTCCCGCTTTTTTCAAAGCTTCGGCGCCTTTCATGAACTTGGTGATATCCAAATCCCTCGGAGGGTCCAGCTCCACGATAACCGTATGCCGCTCCTTTACGATATCGACGATCGTCGGCTCCCCGCTGCGCTCGTAGAATTGCTCCTGGGCCGTTTCGTGAATCACGATCCGGTTGATCTCCGCCTCTTCGACGGCAGGGAGCGGCGAAGGAACGTAGCCGGATAGCGCCGAGGAAATTTCCGCGATATGCTCCGGCGTCGTCCCGCAGCAGCCGCCGATAATGCGGGCGCCGCGATCCGCAAACTCCAGAGCCGTTTTCCCGAAATACTCGGGACTCGCGCCATACCGGTATTCTCCGTCCACATAATCGGCGATTCCCGCATTCGGGTAGACCGAAGCCGGAAGATTCATGATGCCGTTCAGGGTTTCCAGCGCGCGCATGATGCCGTTCGGCCCCGTCCGGCAGTTGAACCCGATCACGTCCGCGCCTTCTTGGCTCAATATGCGGTATGCATCCGGCATCGTGAAGCCGTCCAGCGTGCGGGCAATATCCTCCACCGCGAACTGGCAGATCACCGGCAGGTCGCTCAGCATCCGTGCCTGCGCCAAAGCCAATTGCATTTCATCCACGTCGTAGAACGTTTCGAGCAGGATGCCGTCAACGCCTTCGGCGATCAGTACGGACAGCTGCTCTTCGAAGTAACGCTTGAGCTCGCTCGTGGAAATATTGCTTCTTTTGCCTGCCCGAATGGAGCCGACCGCTCCCACCACATATCCGTGATCGCCGGCGGCTTCACGCGCAATTCTCACGCCTGCGCGGTTAATCTCTCCTGCCCTCGCCTCCAAGCCGTATTTGGACAGCTTGTCATAATTGGCAGAGAACGTGTTGGTCTCGATGACCTGGGCACCAGCCTCAACATACTGGCGATGAACGTTCCCGATGACCTCCGGAGAGGTTAAATTCAGTTCTTCATATGAAATGCCTACAGGAAATCCTTTTTGATATAAATAAGTACCCATCGCGCCGTCACCGACCAGTACCTGATTCTCCCATGCCTGCCGAAGATTCGGTTTCATCGCGTTTTCTCCTCCACCCGACGTTTATTTTCAACTAATGTATCATAAAACCTCTGCAAAGATAAAGAGACAAAAGGGAGGCCGTTCGAAGGCCTCCCTACCGTGTCCGTCCCTGCAGGACAAACTTATGAACATACTGTTTTTTTCATCTGCCGGAGGAAGAGAAGCGGCCAGCGGATGCGCCTAAATTGCCAACTTCCCTTTATATACAACCTCGGCCGGTCCCGTCATGTACACATGGTTGTCAAGCTCATCCCACTCGATGAACAGATCCCCGCCCTTAAGCGAGATCGTCGCGCTGCGGTCTGTGGCACCGTTCAGCACGGAGGATACCAGCGTCGCGCAGGCGCCGGTGCCGCAGGCCAGGGTCGGCCCCGCGCCGCGCTCCCATACCCGCATGTCCACTTGACCGCGTGAATTCACCGTCGCAAACTCCACGTTGATCTTTCTCGGGAAGAGCGGGTGCACCTCAAGCTTAGGACCCCATACGCCGAGATCAAAGTTCACCGCATCGTCCACATAAATGACGCAGTGCGGATTGCCCATGGAAACGGCAGTGAATCGGAATTCCCTGCCTTCCACTTCAACGGGATGATTCACCACCGGATTGAGATCGACCAAGGTCGGCACGCTAAGTCCGTTCAGGACCGGTTCGCCCATATCGACCCTTACGCTGCTTACTTGACCGTCCTGCACCGTAAGACGCACCTGCTGCACGCCGGCACCGATGGTTTCTATGGTAATCTCCTCGCGGTCGATATGGCCGTGATCGTACACATACTTCGCGACGCAGCGGATGGCGTTGCCGCACTGCTCCGCTTCGGAACCGTCCGAATTCATAATCCGCATCATGAAATCAGCCTTCGCGGAAGGCAAAATATATACAAGTCCGTCAGCACCGATGCCGAAGAAGCGATTGCACAGCTTCACGGCCAATTCGGATGCATCGGATGGAAGTTCCCGTTCGCCGTATACGACAACGAAGTCGTTGCCCAACCCATGCATTTTCGTAAATTCCATCATCAAAACCCATCTCCTCTGCAATTGCTACGCTCGTGCTTAGCATATCGCAGAGGTGATGGGCTATCCATTCATTTTACGCCGAAATATTTGCACTCTTCGTCATCATGCCGCGGCGGTTCCGGTTGCGGTTCCGTCTACCGCCCCACACGCTTCCGGCCCCCATCAGGAAGGTAGGAATGCCGGCGGCGACGAGTGTCAATGCCCACTCTTTCAGGCCAAGCGGAACCGTCTTGAAGATCGGCTGGAACGCCTCGATGTACATGACGCCGAGCATCAGCAATACCGAGGACAGCACGGCCAGAACCAATGCTTTGTTCTGAAGCGGGTTCCGATGGAAAATCGAGCGCGAGCTGCGGCAGTCGAACACATGGATCAGCTGGGCCATGACAAGGGTAGCAAAGGCAACGGACTGCGCCTTGGCCAGCTGCGCCGGATCATTCGGCGCGATGCGCAGCGTGACCCAAAATGCGCCGAGCGTGCACAGGCCGATCAAGATGCCGCGGCTGATGATTTTCCAGCCAAGGCGTCTGGCAAAAATATTTTCCTTGGCCCCCCGCGGCTTGTGCTCCATCAGATCCTTCTCCGGCTGGTCCACCCCGAGCGCCATGGCCGGGAGCCCGTCGGTGACCAGGTTTACCCACAGAATCTGGATCGGAACGAGCGGAAGCGGCAGTCCCATCATCATCGCAAAAAACATCGTCAGAATCTCGCCGACATTGGAGGCCAGCAAATAGCGGATGAATTTGCGGATATTTTCATAAATGCTCCGCCCCTCCTCAATCGCCGAAACAATCGTGGAGAAATTATCGTCACTGAGCACCAGCGATGACGCTTCCTTCGTTACGTCCGTGCCGGTAATGCCCATGGCAATCCCGATATCCGAGGCTTTGATGGCAGGTGCATCGTTCACGCCGTCCCCCGTCATGGCAACCACATGCCCCTTCCGCTGGAGCGATTTCACGATACGAAGCTTGTGCTCGGGAGAGACGCGGGCATAAACGAAGGTTTGATCCACCCTCGCATCCAGCTCCTTGTCGTCCATTCGGGATAACTCCTGTCCCGATAGCGACAGACCATTCCTTGGCAGGATCCCGAGCTGGGCCGCGATCGCTTCCGCCGTTGTCCGATGGTCGCCCGTGATCATGACGGTCTTGATTCCGGCGCGTCGGCACGTCGCAATCGCGTCGCGCACTTCACGGCGCGGCGGATCGATCATTCCGGCCAGTCCCACAAAGATAAGCTGGCTCTCGGCCTCTTTCTCCGTTTCCGGCTTATCATAGGAACGCAAATCCCGATATGCCAAACCAAGCACGCGCAGCGCGTTGGAAGCCATGCCTTCATTGGCGGCCAGCACCTTCTGGCGAAGCGTGGAGGTCAGCGGCACGACGTTCCCGTCCCACATGATATAAGCACAGGCGTCCAGCAGGACGTCCGGTGCGCCCTTCGTGCAGAGCAAGCGTCCACCCTGATGGCTGACGATGACGGACATCAGCTTCCGCTCCGAATCGAAAGGAAACTCTTTGTCTCTTTGGTAGATAGAGTTCAGACTGCCCTTCGTCAATCCCATTTTGGACGACAGCGTCAGCAGCGCTCCTTCTGTCGGGTCCCCTTTTAATTCCCAGGCAGCTGCTGCCGGCTCCTCCTTGCCCTTGCGCTTGCTCCGGGCTTCCTCTTGCACATTCTCATAGATCTCCGCATTGTTGCACAGCCCGCTGATTTGCAGCAGCCTGCGGAGCCCCTGATCGGATCTTAGCTCGACAGGCTTGCCTCTGTGGAGGATCTGACCCGTCGGGTCATACCCGTGCCCGGTCACTTCCAGCGTACGTCCTCCCAGCCAAACCTGGGTAACGGTCATTTTATTCTGCGTGAGCGTCCCCGTTTTATCCGAACAGATCACGGATGCGCAGCCCAGCGTCTCCACGGATGGCAGCTTGCGCACGATCGCTTTGCGCTTGATCATGCGCTGCACGCCGAGGGATAGCGCAATCGTGACGATGGCCGGCAGCCCTTCAGGAATGGCCGCTACGGCAAGGCTGACCCCTGCGAAGAACATCCCTGCTGCAGGCTGTCCATGCAGAATGCCTGCGACTACGACCAAGACCGTCAGCCCCAACGAAACGGCGAT